>JAITDM010000275.1 GCA_031282535.1 Oscillospiraceae bacterium | reverse complement strand
GAAGCGCTCGAATACGCGGTGCATGATGTCCTCGGAGATGCGCCGGCCGGTGATCTCGCCCAGCGCGTCCAACCCGGCCTCCAGCTCCGTGAGCACGACGTCGGGGGTGATGCCGCCCGCCAGCGCGTCGGCGGCCGAGGCCAGCGCGCCGGCGGCGCGGGCCACCGCCTCGGCGTGGCGCGCGTTCGTCAGCAGGCCGCCGTCGCAGGGCGGCGCGCCGGACTCGAAGAGGCGCCGGACCAGGGAATCGAGCTGTGTGAGTCCGTCGCCGCTGGGGGCGCAAACCCGGCAGACATGCAAAAAAGCCGCCTCCAGCACATCCATCTCGATGCGCTCCGGCAGATCAGACTTGTTGACCACGACGATGGCGGGCAGGCCGCGCACCTGGTCCATCACGGCCCGATCCTCGTCCGTGATCGGCATGGACCCGTCCAGCACCAGAAAGAGGAGCTGTGCGGACTGCGCCGCCAGACGGGCCCGGGCCACGCCCAGGCGCTCGATCTCGTCGCCGGCCTCGTGCAGCCCCGCCGTGTCGGAGACGCGCAGCCACAGGCCGCCCAGGTGTACGGACTCCTCCAGCGTGTCCCGCGTTGTGCCGGGCCGGTCGGTCACGATGGCCCGGTCAAACCCCAGCAGGGCGTTCAGCAGGGAGGATTTGCCCACATTGGGCCGGCCGATGATCGCGCACCGCACCCCTTCGCGCAGGATCCGCCCGCGCGCATAGGTGTCCGCCAGGGCCGTCAGCCGGGCCGCCGCCGCCCGCAGGGAGGCCGCGGCCTCCGGCAAAGGCAGAGGCGGGACATCCTCCTCCGGGAAATCGACCTCGGCGCGAAACTGTGCGCAGAGGTCGGCCGCCAGCGTGTAGGCCGCCTCGATCTCGCGGCTGATCGCGCCGCCGATCTGCCCGGCGGCGTTGCGCGCGGCGTCGGCGGTCTGGGCGGTGATCAGGTCGACGACCGCCTCGGCCTGCGCCAGGTCCATGCGGCCGTGCAAAAAGGCGCGTTTGGTGAACTCGCCCGGCCGGGCCGGCCGGACGCCCAGCTCGTAGAGGGTCCGCAGCGCCTCCTGCAGCACGGGCAGGGCGCCGTGGCAGTGGAGTTCCACCATGTCCTCCCCCGTGTAACTCTCCGGGGCGCGGAACACGACCGCCAGAATGCGGTCCAGCACACGGCCGGACAGGTCGCACAGCGCGCCACCGGTCATATGGCGCGCCGGAGCCTGCGCGAGCGGGCGGCCGTTGTCTGCGCGAAAGAGCCGGCCTGCGGCGGTCACGGCGTCGGCGCCGCTGAGGCGGACGATGCCGATGGCGCCGGTGGCCGGCCCCGTGGAAATGGCGGCGATGGTGTCGTACATGGGCGTTCCTCCTCACCCCGGCGCAAAACCCGCCCCAACAGGTCGGATGGGCCGCCGGGCACTCTGTTTCTGACGGTATTTTGAACCCCTCTTCATTGTATCATGAACTGTCAACATGCAGACGGCGGCGGGCGAAAGTCGTTGACTTTTTGTGCCGGTGCGGTATAATAAGCGGCAAGGTCCCGCGCGGCGCGGCCCCGCGCCGGCGGCTGCGCACCGCGACAGGATAAAGGTAAAGTTTACCATTTTTCAGACACAGGAGGTGGCGGCCCGTGACGCTGCTGCATGTCTGCTGCGCGCCGTGTTCGATCCAATGTGTGGCCTCGCTGCGCGAAGAGGGGATCGAGCCGGCGCTGTTCTGGTACAACCCCAACATCCACCCGTTCACGGAGTACCGGAGCCGACGGGACGCCCTGATCGACTACGCGGGCCAGATCGGCGCCTCGCTCGTGCAGCGGGACGAGTACGGGCTGCGGGCTTTTTTGGCGGCGGTAGGCCCCGACGGGGCGGACCGGTGCGCCCACTGCTACCGCGTGCGGCTCGAAGAGACCGCGCGCCGCGCGGCGGCGCACGGGTACGACAGCTTCTCCACCACCTTGCTCATCAGCCCATACCAGGACCACGAGGCGCTGCGCACCGTGGCCGAGGCGGCGGCGGCCCGCCACGGCGCGGCCTTTCTTTACCGGGACTTTCGCCCGCTCTTTCGCGCCGGCCAGCAGGCCGCCAGAGAACTGGGCCTCTACCGACAAAAGTACTGCGGCTGTATCTTCAGCGAAGAGGAGCGCTACCGCCCGGCGGCGCGCTGACGAAGGGAGCCCGCCGCGCGAAAAAGGCCGCCCCGCGGCGGCCCGGATGGACATGAGGCGAAGGATATGAGGCGCAGGGCAAGACGCTCAAAGGGAGCGCATGTGGGCCATTTTTTTGTGCGTGCGCTTGTATAGGTACATGGCTTCGTCGGCCATGCTCAGGAGCTCGCCGGCGGGGAGGAGGTTGTCGGCGCGGACCTCGACGATGCCGTAGCTGATGTTGCTGTGGTAGGGCTTGTCCTGATGGGCATTTTTCAAATGAACGCGCAGCACCTCCATGAGGCGGACCGCTTCGCCGACGGTGCAGTGGGGTATCAGCAGCATGAATTCGTCGCCGCCCAGACGGCAGGGGACGGCGTCTTCAAACGCGAACTGCAGCAGATGAGCCGCTTTCTTGATGTAAGCGTCGCCCTCGGCGTGGCCGAAGTTGTCGTTGACGTATTTCAGATTGTCCAGGTCTGCAAAGCAAAGGATGAATTCCCGGTTTTCTTCCAGCCACTGGTGGAAGAGTTGCATGCCGTAATACCGGTTGTGGAGCAGGGTCAGATTGTCGTAATAGGCGTGGCTCTCCAGTTTTTTGAACAGCTGGATGTCGGTGCTGACGTCGTTGAGCAGGAAAGCGGTGGCATTTTGTCCGCTCCAGTGCAAGGAATAAGAGG
>JAITDM010000274.1 GCA_031282535.1 Oscillospiraceae bacterium | reverse complement strand
GACTGGGGCGGCAATGTGGAGCTTTCGGTCGCGAAGGGCACCGACCTTGAGACGGGCACCATTTCACAAAACAGCCGGACCGCCATTGAGGCCGCCATCGAGGCGGGGACAATGCGCTGGGACGATGTGACGACGGCG
This sequence comes from Oscillospiraceae bacterium, assembly GCA_031282535.1. Classification (GTDB taxonomy): domain Bacteria; phylum Bacillota; class Clostridia; order Oscillospirales; family UBA929; genus JAIRTA01. The sequence goes on along the minus strand of JAITDM010000274.1, from coordinate 4,065 downwards.
GTGCGCCACACGCTGACGGCGATGGGACAGATCGGCTATCTGGGTCTTGTGACCGTGAATTCGGACGGGACCGCGGCGGCGGATCCCACGCCGCCGGCGGCCATTGAACTGCCGCTGACGACCGGAGCGGAGAAACTGGCGCTGCTCACACGCAACGACGAGATCGCGCTGGAGTCGGCCGTCAAGGGCGCGGTGCTGCTCAAAAACGACGACGGCGCCCTGCCGGTAAACGGGAACGACACGATCGCGGTGATCGGCCTGACGGGGCAGTACACGCTGACGGGCCATTACGCGGAGTCGTCCTTCGGCTGGCTGCCGAGCATGAAGAGTCCGTACGAAAGCCTGCGGGAGATCCTGCCGACGGCGCAGATCACGCCCGCCGTGGGGCTGGACATCGTGGGTGTGAAGATCCCCGACGCGTCTCTCTACCGCACCGAAGACGGCGCGGAGCGGGGTGTGACGCTCGACGCGGGCGGCCATGTGAGCACGCTGCCAAATGTGGAGCTCCTGACCGGGACGACCGATTACAAGAACGGCCCCGGCGGGAACGCGTTGGTCTTTGACGGCGAGGCCGCGGCGCCCGCCACGCTCACCACCTACCTGGAGGCGCCGGGTACCGGAACCTATGAGCTGAAGATGCTGGGGATCGGCGGCCAGGTGAAGGCCACGATCGCGGTGGCCGGCGAGGAGAAGGCGATCCCCTTCGGCGGCGGCGGCGCGCTCGGCAATGTGCAGGCCAGCGACTCGCGCTGGGCGACGAGCAGTCTGATCCCGACGCCGGAAGGGATGGATGTGGCCACGAGCACGGTGTCGGTGGACCTCGTGCAGGGCCAGCGGTACAGGATCGACGTGGAGGCGGAGCCCACATCCGCGAGCAAGGACTTACAGCTTCGTCTGACCTGGTTTGCCCCGGGCCAGCGCGCCGCGGACCAGGCGGCCGCGGTCCAGGCCGCCGGTACGCACAAGAAAGTGGTTGTGTTCGTCAGCGACCTGGGCGTGGGTCCGGCGGGCGAGGTGACGGCGGATCCCACGGACCCGGATTACTGGCCGCAGTACATCGCCGCGATGTTCAAAAGCTTCCAGCGGGAGACGCTGGCGCTGGCGGCCGACCAGCGCGCGCTGCTGGAGGACGTCATAGCGGCCGCAAAGGCCGCGGGCAATCAGGTCATTGTCGTGCTGAACATAGGACTTCCGGTCACGATGGACTGGATCGATGGCGCGGACGCCGTCCTGAACATGTGGCTGCCCGGACAGCGGGGCGGTCTGGCGACGGCGCAGCTGCTGACGGGCGCGGCCAATCCCAGCGGTAAACTGCCGGTGACGTTCCCGAGGGGAGACGACGACACCCAGTTTGGCCCGGTCGAAAACGCGTTGAACGCGGCGACCGTCAACACGATGACGGAGGGCATCTTCTGCGGCTACCGCTGGTATGACGCGGTGGGGATCACCCCGCTGTTTGACTTCGGCCACGGGCTCTCGTACACGAACTTTTCCTATTCGGGGTTGAGTGTGACCAAAACGGCGGGGGTGGACTACGGCTTTGACGTGACTTTCACTGTGAGGAACACGGGCGCGGTGAAGGGCAGCGAGGTGGCCCAGGTCTACCTGGGCGAAGTCCCCGTGCCGGCCGGCATCCAGATGGCGGAGCGGCAGCTCGCCGGCTTTGTGCGGCTCGAGGATTTGGTGCCGGGCGAGGCCCGGACCGTGACCGTGAAGATCGATCAGGCGGCGCTGTCGTACTGGGATCCGTCCGCCGCGCTTGTCACCCGTGCGGACGGGACGAAGGACAAGCGGGTGGTGGCGCTCGGCGCCCGCACCGTGGAAGTCGGCGCCGCGTCCGACGACATCCGCCTGGCGAGACAGGTGACCGTCGATGAACCGGGCACCGGCGGCGGTTCGGGCGGTGTCGGCGCACAACCGCCGGTCGCCGGCCCGGGTGTGGCGCTGCCGGACGACGACGGCTTGGGGCTGAAATTCTCCGACGCGGCGTCTTGATAGCCGTAATCGAACGTGACCTGTCTTCTGTTCGCAATGGCGTAGGCACTGGTGGCCAGGCCCGGGTGGATCGGCTCCGTCATCGGGGTTTGGTTGTTTGTCACAAAGGCCGTGTAGCCCGGGTTGATGCTCGCGTCCACCGGTACGGTGGTGGGCGTCGCGCCCGTCCAACTGAGGCCGAAGCCGAAGTCGTACTCGTTGTTTTCAGAGTCCTTATAGGGAACCATGTCGCGCGGGACATCCTCGTACTGCTGTTCCACCTCGTTCATGTCCTTCGGGAACTGCATCGGCAGCAAGCCCGTCGGGGCGATGGAGACCAGGTCGCCGCTTGATTGGCCATAGCGCGTCTGGCCTGTCAGGATGTCGAGCACGGCCGCCTTCTGCGATTGGAAACTCACCACAATCGCGTTGGCAGAGGGCTCGATGTCCTCCAGTACGGAGGGATTCGACACGTCGTACACAACAATCACGGGTTTGTTGCTCGCCTTCGCCGCCGCGAGTCTCTCAAGCTGTCCTGCCGCCGAATTGTTCGGCTGTGTGGTCTTGCCCTTGTATGAGCGATTCTCAACGCCGATCACGTCGCCGACCGTATTCCGGATCGGCTCGCCCGCGACACTGGTGATCCGCGCCAACGTGGCCGTGTAGGGCTTGTAATCCAGGTTGATCGGCGAGTAGCTGTTCACATGGGCGTTCATATCCCGGCTGCCGCCGCCCGAGGAGACGGAGGACAGGAATACGAGTGACACCGTGGCGCCCGCCGCGTCCGTCGCCGAGACGTTGCCATCGCCGAAATAGCTCTTCAGCAGCGTCAATGTGTTGTTGTCCGCGCCGGGGGCGTATACCTTGGTAGTGGTCCGGCTGAGCGGGAGGACGTCGTCCTGATTCTTCAGCAATACCATGGATTTGAGCTGCGCCGTGTAGCCAGCCACCATAAACTCGTCGTTCCCGACGATGTCTTCTGTCTCTCCCGCGTCCAAGTACGCATTTTCAAACAGACCGGTACGGAAGATGTTCTTCAGCAGACGGTAGGCTGAATCCTCCAGCTGTTCCAGCAGATGCGCCTTGTCGTCGGCTGTGGCATCATTGTAAGCCTTCACGATCGGCGCCGTTGTGTTCAGCCCGCCAAACTGGTCCACGCCCGCGTCCAGCAACAGCCGCGCGCGCTTGGCCATGTTGCTGTAGCTGCCGTCCAGATCGATGGCCTGCGCGTCCGGGTAATGGTCGTCCACGCCCCAGATCATGCCGGCGAGATCGCCGTCAAACATGAAGCCGCCGGCCTCGGTGGCCGGGCCCACCACGTTCCAGTCCGTGCAGACGACGCCTTCGAACTCGTAGGAGTCCCGCAGCACGCCGTTGATCATGTAGTCACTGTAGGCGTTGCCCATGTTCAGCTTTGCACCCGCCCCGTTCGAGGAATTGGGCTCGCTGCCAGGCGCCTGCATGTACGAAACTGTGTAGTACGGCATGACCGCCGTGGCCATCCCCGTGCCGTCCTCCAGGTTGAGGGAACCGTCCACAAACGGGATCAGATGCGCCTTCCAGTCCCCGCCGGGGAACACGGCGTACTTGCCGTAGTTGTAGTGCGCGTCGCGCCCGCTCTCACCGGCGCCGCCGCCCGGCCAGTGCTTCATCATCGCGTTCACGCTCTGGTAGCCCCAGCCGCCTGCGGCGGCGTCGTTGGTGATGTCGTCATACACGTCGGCGACAGTGCTGTCCGTATTGTTGTATGTGGTTTGGAACCCGTCCACATAGGCCCGCGACATCGCCGAAGCCAGCTTGGGATCCTCGCCGAAGGTACCGTTGAAGCGGCCCCAGCGCGGGTCGGTGGCGATGTCGATCTGCGGGGAGAGCGCCGTGGCGATGCCGAGCGCGCGGTATTCGATCGACGCGATCTTCCCAAAGAGTTTGTTCAAATCTGTGTTAAACGTCGCGGCCATACCCAGGGAACTCGGCCATGACGAGACACCCACGTTGGCGGAGATAAACTCCACGTCGGAGTTCGTGCTCACGCCGTGGCGCGGGTCGGAGGAGTTGTTGGCCGGAATGCCGTAGCCCAGCCCCTCGACGATG
>JAITDM010000265.1 GCA_031282535.1 Oscillospiraceae bacterium | reverse complement strand
TGGCGGAACCCGCTGATACAACAAGTATCAGCGGAACCCGCCGCCTTGCCTGACGAAAAAAATCCTCGCCGCTTGCTGACAACATTTAGATGACACACCCTACTAGTATCTTTGCCGCCTGGTCCAATGGGTACTGGATTGCGCAGGACGGCTCTGTGTACCGCTTTGATTTCGATTTCGCGGCGCTGGAGACGCAATACACGTGGTCTGACAGAGATGCCGTTCTTCCTTTCACCCATTTCCCCTGTGCGCGCTTTTTGACCCTGGACGGCAGCGGCTGGCACAGCCGGTTGCTTTCGCCCGCCGCCGAGTTGGACCCGCCCGCCGGCGTCACAATGACGCTGGATTCCTGGGACCAAGATACCGTGACCGCAACCCTCGCGGCGGATAGCCGCACAGACTGGCTCTATGGAGAACGGTTTACCCTTCAGGTGTGCTTGGACGGCGTTTGGTATGAATTGCCCACCATGCCGGGTCATGGGATGTTTCACCTTGTTGCCCTGCACCTGCCCGCCGGCGAGCAGAAAACACAGACGTTTCACTTGGCGCTGTATGGCGCACTGCCCGCAGGACGATACCGCATTGCGTTCAATGAGCTTTCGGTTGAACATACCCTCGTATGATCCGGGCGTCAATCGCCTCGCCCGTCACCGAAAAAGCTGTCTCCCCCTGTAATATACTACATATAGTGGTTATATACTATATATAGTAGTTGTGCAGGGGGAGACAGCTTTTTTCCCGCGCGGCGTGCGCCGCAGAGAGGCGGCAGGTTCGACGCCTGTCACGCGGACCCGTCGTGTTTTTTCCGCGCGGGCACGGCTCAGTGCGCCTGCATAGGCGTCGTGGCGAGGGATGGCAGGACGTCCGGCGCGGCGCCGGGGCTGGGACTGAGAACAGCGCCGGGACTGAGACCGGGCTGAGCGCCAGGACTGAGGCTGACACCAGGGCTGGCACTGGGGTTGGGACTGAGGCTGACGCCGGGGCTGGGGCTGGGGTCGGGCTGTAGGCGCGGGCTGGTGTCCGGCGTCAGTCCGGGTGTGGCGCTGGAACTGGGGGAGCCCGCGGGCGGCGAGGGCGTGGGCGTCGGTTGGCGCGGGCCGTTGCACGTGGTCAGCGTGGCGGCCAGCAGCAACGTGGAGCCGGCCCACGCAAGCGGTTTCGGCAGGATCATCTCGACATCCTCTCCGGCAATCGTGGTGGGGCGCCTCCATATGCCCTCTAGGATACGGCGCCGCGCGGCGCCGGGCGCGGGGCCTTCGGAGGCGTCCAGTTGTAAATTTGTGGGTATCTCGGGCAAGATGTTGTGCGCCTGCCTTAGTATGCGCCGCGGCGACGGGTTTATATTCGGAAAAAAATGAAAATTTCCCATTTGGTCATAAATTTTAACCTTGCGCTTTGTACGTTTTCGAGATAGGATATCGATATACTTAGTAGGCTGTGAGACAACCTGCGAGTGGTAGGCTTCCCCGCGCGCCTTCGGCGCGCCCCGCCCTCTCCGTCGGTCCGTGCGCAGGCCCATGCGCGCGGCCGCAGGCGGCCGGCCCCCGCGGGGGGGTCGGAACGGAACCATCTTACTTTTGTATAGGAGGCGATTCTTTTGGCAACATCTCTGGTCTTCCTCCGCTGCGCCCACTGCGGGACGGTGGCCTGGAAGCTGCACGACGGGGGCGCGCCCCTGGTCTGCTGCGGCGAACCCATGTCCGAGCTGGTCCCGAACACCACCGACGCGGCGCAGGAAAAGCATGTCCCCGTGGTGACGCGTGACGGCGGCCTGCTGACTGTGACGGTCGGCTCGGTCGCGCACCCGATGGAGGAGAAGCATTTCATCGGTTTCATCGCGGTGCTGCGCGGCGCGCAGGTCTCTCTCCGCTTCCTCTCGCCCGGGGACGCGCCCCGCGTCACGCTCCCCGACGAACCCTACGACGCCGTCTACGCCTGGTGCAACCTGCACGGCCTCTGGCAGGCGTAGTCCTGCCCTGAAACCGCACGCACCCGACGGAATTTGCCGAGAAAGGATGTATGGATATGCCAGAACTGAAGGGGTCCAACACCGAAAAGAACCTGGAGACCGCGTTTGCCGGCGAGAGCCAGGCCCGCAACAAATATACATATTACGCCTCGCAGGCCAAAAAAGACGGTTTTGAGCAGATCGCGGCGCTCTTTTTGGAGACTGCGGAGAACGAGAAAGAACACGCGAAGCTCTGGTTCAAGCTGCTGCACGGCGGCCATGTCCCCGGCACGGCGGAGAACCTCAAGGACGCCGCGGCCGGCGAGCATTACGAGTGGACCGACATGTACAAAAACTTCGCCGAGGAGGCCCGCCGGGAGGGTTTCAACGACATCGCCTTCCTCTTTGACAAGGTGGCCGCCATCGAGGCGGAGCACGAGCAGCGCTACCTGACGCTCCTCGCCAACGTGGAAAACGACCTCGTCTTCCGGAAGGGCGAGAAGATCTATTGGATCTGCCGCAACTGCGGCCACATCCACGAGGGTCTCTCCGCCCCCGAAAAGTGTCCGACGTGCAGCCACCCCAAGTCCTATTTCGAACAGCGCAGCCTCAACTGGCGATAGCGCTAGCGCACTCGGTGAAACACTCCGTTTTTCACCGACACGGGGACCGGTCCGGAGCGCTGCGGCGCTCCGCAGGGTGCGGGTTGCGGAAATGAATGCCGCAACCCGCCTCTTTGCGCTTCGCGCTCGGTGAAACACTCCCTTTTTCACCGACACGGGGGCCGGTCCGGAGCGCCGCGGCGCTCCGCAGGGTGCGGGGGCGAACTGTGTTCACCCTCACACGTGAAAAGCAGGCGCCTGTTAAAATATTCCAATTTCAAGTCCCAATGTACACGGCGGGACGCCGAAGGCGGCGTCCCCTACGACGATGGCGGTAAATCTGGACGCCCGCAAATATAATTTCTCAATTCTCAATTCTCAATCGCCCGAAAGCCGTCACGGCTTTCGGGCGATGCGTATGGTGAGGAGGAGCGCGTCTTCGAGTTCGCGGCTGTCGATGTCGGTGGCGACGCCGGCGCGGCGCATGGTGTCGGCCGCGCGGCGCAGCGTGTTCAAAAACAGCCGGACATCCTTAAAAACATACAGCCGGCTCCCCTGCGCGGGCGCGGCCGGACGGGCCTCCAACAGCCCCTCCACATAGCGCTCCGCCTGCGCCACATTCATCTTCAGCCGGGCGATGCGCTCGATGGCCCGCATGCGGTCGGCCGTGCTCTCCAGGCGGAGCAGCACCCGCGCGTGCCGCTCCGTCAGCGCGTACTTGCGCAGCAGCGCGCGCACCTCCGGCGGGTGCCGCAGCAGCCGCAGCTTGTTCGACACCGCCGACGGGGACTTCCCCAGCCGGCGCGCCGCCTCCTCCTGGGACAAGCCGTGGATCCGGATCAGCCGTTCGATGCCCTCCGCCTCCTCGAGGAAATCCAGGTCCCGCCGCTGTAGATTCTCGACCAGCGCGAGGAGCGCGGACTCCTCGGCGTTCACCCCCACCACCAGACAGGGCACCTGCGTGAGACCCGCCATCTCCGCCGCGCGCAGCCGCCGTTCCCCCGCCACCAGCTCATACCCGCCGGCGACGCGGCGCACCGTGAGGGGCTGGAGGACCCCGTACTGGGCAATGCTGTCGGCGAGCTCGCGCAGGCCCTCCCCGTCGAACCACCGCCGCGGCTGGGCCGGGTTCGGCGCGATGGCGGGAATCTTCAAATACGCGACGCGCCGGCTCTCAAGGAGCCCGGCGTGCTGTGCGCGCGGCGCCATATGCGTCACCTCCCGGCGCGGCGGGCTAGCGCCCCCGCGCGGTTTCTCCGGCCGCCCCCCGGCGGCGGTCCTCTCCGCCCGCTTTGTCGTCCTGTTCCCATTCTACCGCTTGTCCCGCGCGCCGTCACGCAAAGGATGTCGATGGATTTGTCTTGTTTTGGTGGCTTCCGCCTGCTTCGGGCGCGAAAAAACCGCGCCGCGGCGCGGTTTTGACAGGGGCGGGCCGCCTCAGGGCGTGTCCTCGGCGGTGCGGTAGGCCGTGACGAAGGCCCGGGCCTCCGCCAGCACGGCGTGCGGCGCGCGCAGGCGCAGCGAGAGGTGCGGGCTGTCCCCGGCGCCGAAGAGCACGCGGCCCCGGTAGTCCGGCACGGCGCAGAGATGCGCCACCCGCCGCAGGTCCGGCGCGGCCATCCGGCACAGCAGCCGCTCCCCCTTCTGGCTGATCTCCAAAATCCCGGCGCGCGCGGCCTCGGCCCGCAGCAGCGCGATTTGGAGGAGCGCCTGCGCGCTCTCCGGCGCGTCGCCGAAGCGGTCGAGCATCTCGTCGAGCAGATCGGAGGCGTCCTCCTCGTCCCGCACGGCCGCGATGCGGCGGTAGAGGTCCATGCGCTGGCCCGGCGACGGGACATAGCTCTCCGGAATGCCGGCCGGCACCGCCAGATCGGCCGTGCAGTCGGCCACGGCCGGCGCCTCCTCCCCGCGCGCCTCGAGGACGGCCTCCTCGAGCAGCTTCAGGTACATGTCGTAGCCCACGTTCATCATATGCCCATGCTGTTCGGAGCCGAGCACATTGCCCGCGCCCCGGATCTCCAGGTCGCGCATCGCGATCTTGAAGCCGGAGCCAAACTCGGCGAACTCCCGGATGGCCGTCAGCCGCTTCGTCGCCACCTCGCTGAGGATCCGCCCGCGCCGGTAGGTGAGATAGGCGAACGCGTGGCGGGGGCTGCGCCCCACCCGGCCCCGGATCTGGTGGAGCTGCGCCAGGCCCAGCTTGTCGGCGTCCTCGACCACCAGCGTGTTGACGTTCGGGATGTCGATGCCCGTCTCGATGATCGTCGTGCACACGAGCACCTGGACCTCCCCGTCGGCCATCCGGTTCATGATCTCGGAGAGCCGCTCCTCGCTCATCTGTCCGTGGGCCGCCGCCACCGTCACCCCGGGCAGCAGCGCCGCCAGCCGGGCGGCCGTCCGCTCGATGCTCTCCACCCGGTTGTGGAGGTAGTAGGCCTGCCCGCCCCGCTGCACCTCGCGCCGCAACGCGTCGGCCACGATCACGTCGTCGTGCTCCATCACATAGGTCTGCACCGGGTAGCGGTCGCGGGGCGGCTCCTCGATCGTCGACATGTCGCGGATGCCCGAGAGCGCCATGTTGAGCGTCCGCGGGATCGGCGTGGCCGTCAGCGTCAGCACGTCCACCTGCCGCGCCATCTCCTTGAGACGTTCCTTGTGCGTGACGCCGAAGCGCTGCTCCTCGTCGACGATCAAAAGCCCCAGGTTGCTGAAGACGATGGACTTCTGCAGGAGCTTGTGGGTGCCGATGATGAAGTCCACCTCCCCGGCCGCCAGCTTCTTCATCGTCTCGCGCAGTTTGGCCGCCGGGACAAAGCGGCTGCACAGGGCGATGCGGACCGGGTAGTCGCCGAAACGGCGCAGGGCCGTCGCGTGGTGCTGCTGCGCCAGCACGGTGGTCGGCACCAACATGGCCGCCTGTTTGCCGCCGAGCACGCACTTCATCACGGCGCGCAACGCGACCTCCGTCTTGCCGAACCCCACGTCGCCGCACAGCAGCCGGTCCATCGGCCAGGCGGACTGCATGTCGGTCTTGATCTCCGCGGTGCAGCGCAGCTGGTCCTCCGTCTCCACGTACTCAAACGACGTCTCAAACTGGGCCTGCCAGTCGCTGTCGGGCGGGAAGGCGAACCCGGGCTGCCGCTTGCGGGCCGCGTAGAGCGCGATGAGGTCCTGCGCCAAGTCCTTCGCGGCCGTCTTGGCCCGCAGCTTGGCGCGGTGCCACTCGCCGCCGCCCAGCTTGCTCAGCCGCACCGCGGTCTCCTCCCCCGCCCCGATGTACTTCGAGACGAGATGGAGCTGGGTGACGGGCACATACAGCCCGTCCGCGCCGGCATAGGCGATGTGGATGTAGTCCCGCTCCACGCCGTCCACCGGCATCTTGACGATGCCCGTGAACTTTCCGATGCCGTGGTGCTCGTGCACGACGTAGTCCCCCGGCACAAGGTCCGCGTAAGAGGAGAGGCGCGCGCGCGCGTCCTTCGTCCGGCTCCGCGCGCGGCGGCGCGGCGCGGACAGGAGCTGCCCCTCCGTGATGATGCACAGCTTCAGCGTCGGGTATTCGAGCCCGGCGGAGAGCGCCCCCACCGTGAGGACGATCTGCCCCGGCGCGGGCCGGGCCGCCGGCGTGAAGTCCAGCGCGGCGGTCACGCCCCGGTCGTCGAGGATCTCCCCCATCCGGGCCGCCTGCCGCTCGGCCGCGCAGAGCACGGCGACCGCAAACCCCTCGCCGCGGCAGCGCTCGATGTCGGCCACCGCCACGTCCAGGCTGCCGCCGTAAGCCGGGAGCTGCTTGGCGGGGATCTGCCACACGGCCCCCGGCGCACGGGCGAAGGTCCCGGGGGCGGGGGACAGCGCGTCCAAAAAGACCGTGTCGAAGGCGGCGCTACGCCGCCAGAAGCCCTCCTCGTCCAGCGAGAGCGCCGTCTGGGAGGGCGCCAGCATGCCCCCGGCCAGCAGCGTCTCGATGTCCTGGGCCTCCCGGAAGGCATAGGCCCGCAGCCGCTCGCGCAGGCGGGTGTGCTCTCCGACAAACAGCAGGGTGTTCGGGGGCAAAAAGTCAAAGGCCGTGGTCATCTCCGGGTAGAGGAGGCCCCAGTAGCGGTCCGCCTCCGGCAGCGCGCC
>JAITDM010000240.1 GCA_031282535.1 Oscillospiraceae bacterium | reverse complement strand
AACCTGCCGGTGTCGGTCCCGTACTGGCTGCCGGTCGTGGGCGCCCTGGTCGCCATCGTCGTCGTCAAACAGCTCTACGGCGGAATTGGTAAAAATTTCCTCAATCCCGCGTTGGCGGCCCGCGTGTTTCTCTTTTCGTTCCCCGTGTGGATGACGAGCTTCCCCAAGCCGCAGCCGGGCCAGTGGAGCGCGCTGCCGCTGTGGGGGCCGGTGGACGTCGTCTCGGCCGCCACGCCGCTGTCTTTTTTAAAGCACGGCACGCTGCCCGCCGACGCGTACAATTTACAGGACCTGCTGCTGGGGCAGACGCCCGGCAGTTTGGGCGAGGTGTCGGCGCTGATGCTGCTGCTGGGCGGGGTCTACCTCGTGGTGCGCCGCGTGATCACGCCGCGCATCCCGGTCGCGTACCTCGGCACGGTGGCGGCGCTCGCCTTTCTGTTCCCCAAGGGGGACGCGGCGCCGCTCGACTGGATGCTCTACGAGGTACTCTCCGGCGGGCTCGTCCTCGGGGCCGTCTTTATGGCCACCGACTACGCCACATCGCCCGTGACGAAGCGCGGCCAATGGATCTTCGGCATTGGCTGCGGCCTGCTCACGGTCTTCATCCGCTACTTCGGGGCCTACCCGGAGGGCGTGTCCTACGCGATTCTCGTGATGAACGCCTGTGTGTGGCTGCTCGACAAGGCCTCGCTGCCCCGCCGGTTCGGGGTGCCGCGCCTGGCGCGCTTCATCCGGAAAGGGGGCGGCAAGGCGTGAGCAAGCAAAAACGGAAGACCCCGCAACCGGCGCCCGGGACGGAAACGCCGGACACGAAGAACCTCGCCGCCGAGGCTTCGGACGTCAAGACGTCCGAAGTCGAGAGCCCCGAAGCCAAAACGTCCGAAATCAAAACGCCCGAAGCCGATAGCCTCGAAACCCAAACGCCCGAAACCCAAACGCCCGAAGCCGATAGCCTCGAAACCAAAACATCCAAAGCCGAAACGCCCCAAGCCGAGACGTCCGAAACTGAGACGTCCCAACCCAAAACATCCGAAGCCAAAAAGCCCGCTCTCTGGGCTGCGTTACTTGACCGGATCCGCCGGCCGGGGGCGCCGCCGCGGCAGCCGTTATCCCAGACGCACCCGGTGCTCTACATGGTGGTCATGCTGACATCGCTGACGGCCGTACTCGCGTTCCTGCTCGGCTTTGTCAACGGCATCACGGCGCCCCTCATCGAAAAGCTTCGGCAGGAGACGCTGCTGGCGTCCATATCGGAGGTGTTGCCGGGGGCGGCGGGGGAACCGGAGATGGTGGAGGGCGTCTGGACGGCCCCGGTGCAGACTGTGCGCCGCGCCTACAGCGCCGAGCACGACTTCCTCGGCTACGCGGTTGAGGTCGCGCCCGGCGGCTTTGGCGGGCCCATCACCGCGGTGGTGGGCGTACAACCCGACGGGACGGTCTCGGGCGTACGGATCATCGACATGAAGGAGACGCCGAACATCGGCACCAAGACCCAGGAACCCGCGTTTTTGGACCAATTCACCGGCAAGGCCCCCGGGTTTGTCTTGGGCACGGGTGCGGACGACGTCCACGTCATCTCGGGTGCGACCGTCTCCTCCACCGCCGTGTACAACGGGGCTGCGGCGGCCTCCTCCGCCGCCCTGACCCTCAAATAACCCAAAAATTCTCAATTCTCAATTCTCAACTGTGAAAGGGGTGGTGAGGCGCGATGAACCAGACGCTGCGGCAGTTTAAGAACGGACTGCTGGACCAAAACCCCACGCTGGTGCTGTTGCTCGGCATGTGCCCAACCATGGCCATCTCCACATCCCTGGCCAACGGACTCGGGATGGGCGCGTGCGCCACGCTTGTGCTCATCTGTTCGAACTCCGCGATCTCCCTGATGCGAAAGCTCATCCCGGAAAAGATCCGCATCGCCGCGTACGTCGTGATCATCGCCGGGTTTGTCACGCTGGTCGACATGCTGCTGAGCGCCTTCCTGCCCGCGCTGTCGCAGAGTTTGGGGCTGTTCATTCCGCTCATCGTCGTAAACTGCATCATTCTGGCGCGGGCGGAGGCCTACGCCTCCAAGAACAGCGTCGTCCGCTCGGCGCTGGACGGGCTCACGATGGGCCTTGGGTTCACGGCGGCGCTCTCCGTCGTGTCCATCATCCGCGAGGTGCTCGGAAGCGGCGCGCTGCTGGGGCGGCGCGTCATGCCCGATTCGTTCCCCGGGGTGCTGCTGCTCGTACTGCCCACCGGCGGATTTTTGACGCTGGGCTTTGTCATCGCGGCCACGCAGAAGCTGATGGCCGGCCGAAAGGGGGGAAAGTCCTGAGGGGCCCCCCCGCGGGACGTGTGCTGTGGATCTCACTCGGCTGTTCTCCATCGCGCTGGGCGCGATTCTCATTGAAAATTTTGTGCTCGTCAAGTTCCTGGGCATCTGCCCCTTCCTCGGCGTCTCGAAAAAGATGGACACGGCGCTGGGGATGAGCATGGCCGTCATCTTCGTCATGGGCGCGGCGTCGGCGGCCACCTGGTGCGTCAACACCTGGCTGCTGACCCCGCTCTCCCTCGGCTACATGCGCACGGTGGCCTTCATCCTCGTTATCGCGGCGCTCGTGCAGCTCGTCGAGATGTTCCTGCAAAAGGCGGCGCCGGCGCTCTACAACGCGCTGGGGATCTACCTGCCGCTCATCACGACGAACTGCGCCGTGCTCGGCGTCGCCATCTTAAACGTGGACAACGCGTATTCGTTCCTCGAAAGCGTCGTCTACGGCGTGACGGCGGCGCTGGGGTTCACGCTGGCGATTCTGCTCTTCGCCAGCGTCCGGGAGCGGCTGACGTTCGCGGACTACCCGGCCCCATTTGAGGGATTCCCCATCGCACTCATCACCGCCGGCCTCCTCGCCATGGCGTTCATGGGCTTCAGCGGACTGAAGGTGTTCCCGTGACGCGGCGCCGGGGAGCGCGCCGGGATCTCCGATCTGCAAGGAAGGCGTGGCTGCTATGACGATCAATGTGTTGTTTGCCGTGTTGGTGCTGGGCGGGCTCGGCGGCGTGCTGGCGCTGGTGCTGGGCGGCGCGTCCCAGGTGCTGGCTGTCGAAAAGGATGAGCGTCTGGACGACGTGCTGGCGGCGCTGCCGGGCGCGAACTGCGGCGGTTGTGGTTATGCCGGCTGCGCGGCGCTCGCGGCGGCGCTGTTGGCCGGGCAGGCCGACGTGGGCGCCTGCCCGGTGGGCGGGGCGGCGACGGCCGAGGTGCTGGCGGCGCTGCTCGGCGTGGAGCTGAAGAAAAACACCCGCCTGACGGCGCTGGTGCGCTGTTCCGGGGGCGTGCGCGCCCGGCGGAAGTTCGACTATGTCGGGCTGCCCGACTGCGTGGCCGCCATGCGGCTCGGCGACGGGGGGCCGCTCGAATGTCCGTACGGCTGCATCGGCCTCGGGAGCTGTGTGGCTGCCTGCCCGTTCGGCGCGATCTCGGTCCTGGACGACGTGGCCGTGGTCGACCACGAGCGCTGCACGGGCTGTCTGACCTGCACGAAGGTCTGTCCCAAGTCTCTCATCGTGCCCGTCCCCTACTACGCCGACATCGTGGTGGCCTGTTCCTCCCACGAGCGGGGCGGCGTGCTGCGGAAGGTGTGCGACATCGGCTGCCTCGGCTGCCGCATCTGCGAGAAGATCTGCAAGCACGGCGCGATCACGATCACCGACAGTCTCGCCGCCATCGACTACGAGAAGTGCGTGAGCTGCGGCGACTGCGCCGAGAAGTGTCCCCGCCGCCTGATCGTCGACACAAACCTCGACCGGGGCCCCCGGCTCCTCTCCGAGGCCGACTGACGGGAGCGATGGAGCAATGGAGAATTGAGAATTGAGAATTGAGAATGGAGAATTGGGGGTGCGGCGCCTCTCGAAGGCGGGGTGATGGCGTGGATATGGGGAATTTTACCAGCGATATGGAAAAAAGGGCTTGTGTCCTGGCGGCGGGTAGTGTATAATGATTCCGTATTTTGAGATTAGGAGGAACTGACACAATGAGCATCAAGATCGGCATCAACGGCTTTGGGCGCATCGGACGCCTGGTGTTCCGGGCGGGCCTTGCAAACCCGCAGGTGGAGTTTGTGGGCATCAACGACCCCTTTATGTCCCCGGACTATATGGCCTACATGCTCCGCTACGACACGGTGCACGGCCGCTTTGATGGAGAGATCTCGCACGACGACAGCTCCATCACCGTGAACGGGAAGAAGATTCTCTTCTTCGCCGAGAAAGACCCGGCGAACATCCCCTGGGGCAAGATCGGCGTAGAGTACGTGGTGGACGCCACGGGCATCTTCCACTCCAAAGACAAGGCGAAGGCCCACATCGACGCCGGCGCGAAGAAGGTCGTCTACACCGGCCCCTCGAAGGACGACACCCCGATGTTCGTCTGCGGCGTCAACCTCGACAAGTACACGCCGGACATGCAGTTTGTATCCAACGCCTCCTGCACGACAAACTGTCTTGCTCCGCTGGCGAAGGTCATCCACGACAAGTTCGGCATCACCGACGGTCTGATGACGACGATTCACGCCACCACGGCCACCCAGCTCACGGTGGACGGCGCCTCCAAGAAGGACTGGCGTGGCGGCCGCGCGGCGTCGGGCAACATCATCCCGAGCTCCACCGGCGCGGCGAAGGCGGTGGGCAAGGTCATCCCCGAGCTGAACGGAAAGCTCACGGGCCTGTCGATGCGCGTGCCGACGCTGGACGTCTCGGTGGTGGATCTGACGGTCAACCTGAAGACACCCGCGAAGTACGACGAGATCTGCGCCGTCGTCAAGGCTGCGAGCGAAGGGCCCCTCAAGGGCATCCTCGGCTACACGGAGGACTCCGTCGTCTCGAGCGACTTTGTCGGCGAGTCCCGCACCTCGGTCTTCGACGCCAAGGCCGGCATTGCGCTGACCGACACTTTTGTCAAGCTGGTCGCCTGGTACGACAACGAGTGGGGCTATTCGAGCAAGGTCATCGACCTCATCGTCTACATGAACAGCGTGGACAACAAGTGATTGCCCGCTGACACACGACAAAAACACCGGCCGCCCTCCCTCACAGGGGGCGGCTGGTTTTTTTGTCGTGGATTCTATTCCACAAGTTTATTGTGCAAAAGGCTTGACAAGACAGTGCGGGTAGGATCTCATTCGAAGTGAAAAGTTGGAATTTTTTGGGTAATATTTTCAAAGTATGGTGCAATACCGGAAACAACACATGCTTTGGGATTGCTGCCAGCACCGGATTTAGATGGCTACGATGACCCAGAGCAAGATATTCCTCTATTTAATCCTGACGATGTAGCAACGAGAGAGTTCGTTGCCTATATTGTCGCGCAAGCGATTGGATTTTATGGGACATATGAATTGGACTGCGATGATGCTGCGCAAGTCACATATAAGTCCGAAGTCGCAGTAATTGTGGAGCAGGGCTTCTTGAGTTTGCAGAGCAATTGTTTTAACCCGCCAACAGGGCTGTCTACAAGCGACAAAGATCAAATATTCACTATCATTGAAACATTCAATGATGGCTTAAACTTTGATGAATCGGAAATCCACACTATTAAGGAGGAATTTAGCAATGAAGAGCATCAAGAAGGCAGTTGCGCTGCTACTCGTGGCTACGCTCATTATGAGCATAGTCACGTTCACGGCGCTGGCAAGCAGCGAGTATACCGACGTTCCGTCCAACCATTGGGCGAGCGGCGTTATCGCCAAGTGGTCGGGCGACGGCTACGGTGTACTTGAGGGCAACGGAGACGGCACGTTTGCGCCGTCAAGAGGAATGACGTTGGGCGAGTTGGCGAACGTTCTGTCAAAGACTTTCGGCTACACCCAGAGGGTATCCGCGAACGTCACACCCGGTTGGGCAGACGAGGCCGTTGAAAAGGCCATCGCGGCGGGCGTTATCGCGAAAGTCGCAACCATCGACGCAAGCGTCACCGTCAGCCGTGAGCAGGCAGTCAGGTACATAGCCCTGGCGTATGGCATTGCGTCTGCCGAGGGCGATACCACGTTTGCGGACGATGCCGCCATTGGCGCGGAGTACAAACCTTATGTCAGGGCTTTTCAAGAATTGGGCCATGTCTGACATCCT
>JAITDM010000214.1 GCA_031282535.1 Oscillospiraceae bacterium | reverse complement strand
GCACCTGGGTCTGCCCGCGCGAAAACAGCCCGGAGCCGTGCGCGCGCGGGAACAGGGCCACCTCGGCCGACAGCGGCCGGATGTCCAGCAGACCGCGCCCGTCCACCCGCTTGTTCTCGTCCAGCAACCAGCGGCGCACCACATGCTTTTGCAGCTTGTAGAGCACGTCGCCCAGCGAGGATTCGATCTCGGGGTAGCGGGCGATGTATTCCTCCGTGAGCTCGGCGCGCAGCGCCTTCAGGCGCTCCTCGCGCACGTTTTTGTCGTCCGTGTCCAGACAGGCGCGCAGCCTGTCCAAAATGGCCGCCTTCAGCTCCTCGTACAGCTCGCCGTCGAAGGACGCGCGGGCGTAGACGAACTTCTCGCGGCCGACCGCCGCCTTGATCTCCTCGATGAAGGCGACGAGCTTTTTGATCTCCTCGTGGGCGGCGACGATGGCGTCGAACATCGTGTCCTCCGGCACCTCGCGGGCGCCGGCCTCGATCATGACCACCTTCTCTTTGGTGCCGGCCACCACCAGCGACAGGGTGTTCTGGTCCCGCTGGGCCGCGGTGGGGCTGATGACGCACCGGCCGTCCGCAAGGCCCACGGCGACGCCGGCGATCGGCCCGCCCCAGGGGATGTCGGAGATCGAGAGCGCCACGGAGGCGCCGATCATCGCGGGGATCTCGGGCGCGCAGTCCGGTTCCATGCTCAAGACGGTCGCCATGATGGCCACGTCGTTGCGCATGTCGGAGGGGAAGAGCGGGCGGATGGGCCGGTCGATGAGGCGGGAGGCGAGGACGGCCTTCTCCGACGGGCGCCCCTCGCGGCGCAGGAACGAACCGGGGATGCGGCCCACCGAGTACAGCCGCTCCTCAAAGTCCACGGACAGCGGAAAATAGTCGATGCCCTGACGGGGCGTCGACGAGGCGGTGGCGGTGACCAGCACGGCGGTCTCGCCGTAGCGGACGAGGCAGGCGCCGCCGGCCAGCTCGGCCAGTTTGCCCGTCTCGACGGTCAGCGCCCGGGGGCCCAGCGTGGTGGAAAACACGCGCTGCGCCGGGAATTCGCGTTTTGTGATCATGGTTGTCCTTCCTTTACTTGGGGCGGCCGGACAGTGTCCGGACACCCGTTAAAATAGGGCCCGCCGGGACAAACACGCCACACGATGTTTAGCGATTGAATCCGCCTCCGAGCCGGGCGGCTCGGGGGCGCGTTCAAAGGCTAAACGGAGGCGCCTTGCACCGGATGGACCAAAAGGGAGGGAAAAGAGACCAAAGCCCCTCTCCCGCCCCCTTTTTCAGAGTCAGCCGCGCGCACGCGCACCCTTGCGCGTACGCGCGCGCCCTTACTTGCGGATGCCCAGCCGGGCGATCAGCGCGCGGTAGCGCTCGACGTCCTTCTTTTGCAGGTAGTCGAGCAGACTGCGGCGCTGGCCGACCATCTTGAGCAGACCCCGCCGGGAGTGGTTGTCCTTCTTGTGCTCCTTGAGATGCCCCGTGAGCTGGTTGATGCGCTCGGTGAGGATGGCCACCTGCACCTCCGGAGAACCGGTGTCGGTCTCGTGGATGCGGTTTTCCTGGATGACTTCCGTCTTTTTTTCCTTGAGCAGCATAGCGTGATTCACCTTTCTTCCCAAATGTGGGCAAAGATTCCCAGAGCGCGGTGATGGGCGGGTGAAATCCCCGACTGGCGGGCCGATGCCCCAAGACTGCGCAAAGGGTCCCGTAAAACGAATCCATCGTAACACATTCGTCTCGAAATGTCAAAGAAAATCCGCGTCCGCGCCGACCGCCCGGAGCCGCGCCTCCACATCGGCGAGTTGCGCGGCGGTGTTGACGCCCAAAATCTCCCCCTCGTGTCCGCTGCGGCAGATGCCGACGCGGCCGCCGTCCGCCCGGAGGAGCGCCGGCACGTCGGTGAGATAGTACTCGCCCTGGGCGTTGGCGCCGCCGACCCGGCGCAGGGCCGGGAAGAGGAGCGCGGCCTCCATCACATAGACGCCGGCGTTCAATTCGGGGATCTGCCTCTGGGCCGGCGTGCAGTCGGCGTCCTCCACAATGCCGGCGAAGGCGCCGGCCGCATCCCGCACGACGCGGCCGTAGGGGAGCGGATGCCGGGAGACGCCGGAGAGCAGCGTGCAGGCGTTTTGTTCCCGCCGGTGGATGTCGAGGAGCGCCTGAAAGGTCTCCCGCCGGATGAGCGGCATGTCCCCGTAACAGATGAGCACCGGCCCCGCGCAGCCGGCCAGCGCCGGTTCGGCGCACAGCACGGCGTGGCCGGTGCCGAGCTGGCGCGCCTGCTCGGCGTAGACATACGCCGGCCCCAGCGCCGCCCGGACGGCCTCCTGTTTGTACCCCACCACCAGCACCGTGTCCGCCGGCGCGATGAAGTCCAGCGCGCGCAGGACATACGAGATCATCGGGCGGCCGCAGGCCGTGTGCAGCACCTTGGGCGGGCCGTCCGCCCCGGCGTCCATCCGCGTGCCCTTGCCGGCCGCCAGCACAATCGCCTTCATCCCGCCGCGCCCCCGCCCTCCGGCAGCATCGCGCTGCGCACCCGGAACCCGGCGCCGCAGGAGGCGGCCAGCGCGCGGCAGCGCTCGATGTCGGCGGCGGGCAGCAGGTCGACCACCGTCATGACCACCGCGGGCACCTGGGCCGCCGCCAGACGGGCGAAGGTGAGGAGCGCCTCAAAAGCGCCCCCGTACACGGGGCGGCAGTGCGCCTCGTAGCGCGCCGCGTCGGGGTAGTTGAGCGACACCGAGACCGTGTCCACAAGACCGCGCAGCCGCGGCGTCACGTCGGCGCCGTGGATCAGGTTGGCCTGCCCGTTTGTGTTGATCCGGGTGGGGACGCCGGGGTAGGTTTCGCGCATCCGGGCGCACACCCACAGCAGATCGTCCAGCCGCTCGGTGGGTTCGCCGTATCCGCAGAACACCAGTTCCCGGCAGGCGTTCATGTCGTGCGACGCGATGCTCTCCCACACCTCCGCGCGCGTCGGTTCCCGCGGCAGCCAGAGCGTGGGGGCGTCCCCCACGGCGTCGGAAAACGTCCGCACGCAGAAGTCGCAGCGGTTGCCGCAGCGGTTTGTCAGGTTCACATAGAGACCGGCGCCGACCCGGTAGGTGATCGTCATGATGAAAACCTCAAATTAACAAATTTTGGAAAATAAACGGTGCCCGTTCTCCCACGTGAGGGCCGCGATCTCCTCCGGAGAAGCGCCGCGCGCGCGAGAGAGCGCCTCGGCGACCAGGCGGATGTGGCGGGAGTCGTTGCGGCGGCCGCGGTGGGGCTCCGGGGTGAGGTAGGGCGCGTCGGTCTCGATCAGCAGCCGGTCCCCGGGCAGCCAGGCGGCCACCTCCAGCAGCCGGCGGGCGTTTTTGTAGGTGACGACGCCGGTGAAGGACAGGTGCCAGCCCAGCGACGTGAGGACCTTGGCGCTCTCCAGACTGCCGGAGTAGCAGTGAAACACGCCGCGCACGTCGGGAAACGCCCGCACGATCTCCAGCACGTCGGCGTGGGCCTCGCGGTCGTGGATGATCACGGGGAGGGAGAGGGCGCGCGCCACCTCCATCTGCCGGCGAAACACCGCCCGCTGCACGTCCCGCGGCGAGAAGTCGTAGTGGTAGTCGAGGCCGATCTCCCCGATGGCCGCCACCTTGCGGCGGCCGGCCAGTTCGGCCAGCGCCGCCTCCATGTCCGGCGGCGCCTCCGCCGCGTCGTGGGGGTGGACGCCCGCCGCCGCCCAGACATAAGGATACGCCTCCGCCAGCGCCGCGCCCCGGCGGGAGGAGGCGATGTTGACGCCCGGCACCACCACCCGCGCCACATCCGCCGCGGGCAGCGCGGCGAGCACCGCGTCGCGGTCCTCGTCAAACTGCTCGTCCGTGTAGTGCGCGTGCGTGTCGAAGAGCGTCATGCCTCCACCTCGGCGGCGGGGGCAGCGGCGCCCTTTTTCTTGCCCTTTTGGGGGCCTTTCAGCACGGTGACCTCCCGTTTGTCAAACACCCGCAGCGTCTCGGGCGCGTTGTCCAGCCGCACCTTGAGTTTGCCGCGCAGGAGATTCACGTCTGTCACCAGGCCGACGCCATCCGGCGTTTTGACCACGGAGTCCGCCCGAGGCGTCGTGCGCAGCAGTTCCTCGTAGGCCTCCTGCTCATATTTCAGGCAACACATCAGCCGGCCGCAGGTGCCGGAGATCTTGGTCGGGTTGAGCGACAGATTTTGTTCCTTGGCCATCTTGATCGACACGGGCTGGAACTCCTCCAAAAAGGTGGCGCAGCAGAAAGGCTTGCCGCAGATGCCGAGGCCCCCCAGCATCTTGGCCTCGTCGCGCACGCCGACCTGACGCAGCTCGATGCGCATGCGGAACACCCCGGCCAGATCCTTGACCAGTTCGCGGAAATCGACGCGGCCGTCGGCCGTAAAATAGAAGATGATCTTGCTGCCGTCGAAGGCGTACTCCACGTCGATGCATTTCATCTCCAGCTTGTGGGCGGCCACCTTTTTCACGCAGATCTCCAGCGCCCGTTTTTCTTTTTCGGCGTTTTTCCGGACCGTGCCGCAGTCCGCCGGCGTGGCCAGCCGCAGCACCCGGCGTAGCGGCGGGACGATCTTCTCCTCGTCCACTTCGTGGGTGCTCAAAATGCAGGTGCCCATCTCCTGCCCGTAGGAGGTCTCGACGACCACGGCGGCGCCCTTGGGGACCTCCAGCGCGCCCGGGTCGAAATAATAGGCCTTGCCCACCCGTTTGAATCGGACCGATATCACTTTAACCAAGATACAAAACCCCCTGGATAGTTACTAGTAAATATTTATTAGTTGTTGGTAGATAACTACTAGTTACTAGTAACTATTTACTAACAACTAGCACGGCCAGTGCTCCGCAGAGATGCCCCGGGTGTACGTTGAAGTCCAGCGCCGACTGCAAACGGCGTATCTGTACTATTATATCCCCATATCGGCGGGCGGTCAAGACGTCGGCGCCGGGGATCTCCCGGAAAACGCCCGCGGCCAGTTCGTCCAGCGCGCCGGAGAGCGCCTCCCGCCCGAGCTTTTCCAGGGCGAGACAGGCGCACAAAATCGCCCACTCGTCGTCCGCGCGCAGCGCCGCCAGCACGGCCTCGACCTCCGGGCTTGTCTCGGCCTCCGCGTTGGCCTCCGTCGGAGGCAGCCGGCGCAGCGCGCAGCGGGAGCGCACGGTGGGCAGCAGGACGGCGGCGTTTTGGGTCAGCAGCAGGAACATCGCATAATGCGGCGGGTCCTCCAGGACGGACAGCAGCGCGTTTTGTCCCTGCGGGTTCAAGATGTCCGCGTTCACAACGGCGATCTTGTGGCGCCCCTCGTTGGGCCGCACATACATCTCGCCGCGCAGCCGGCGCACCAGCTCCACGGGCATCCCTTTTTTGTCCTCCGGCGGCGTCAGCAGGAACAGGACGTCCACATGCCCGCCGCCGTACAGTTTGCGGCAGGCCGTGCAGCGCCCGCACGGCCGATCGCCCGCCTCCGCGAGGCAGAGCGCTTCCGCCGCGAGGCGCAGCGCCTCGGCCCGCCGGGCCTCTTCGGTGCCGCCGGACAAAATCAGCGCGTGCCGCCGCGCGCCCTCAGAACTTGTGGTATTGGTCGACATGGAGCACAAACGCGGTGGCGCCGCCCACCGTCACTTCGATGGGCATCGGCGCGTAGAGGCCGAGGCCCAGCTCGGACGCGGCGGGGACCACCTGGCGGCGGCTGTTCGAATGCCGCCCGATGATCTCCATCGCCCCGTCCACTTTGTCGTCGTCCACCCCGACCAGGACCGTGACGTTGCCCACCATCAGGAATCCGCCGGTGGTGGCCAGTTTTGTCACGGAGAAGCCCGCCTGGGTCAGGTGCTGGATGACGATGTGGGCGTCGTCGTGGTTGATGATCGCCAAGATCAGTTTCATAGCCGTGGTCCTTTCATGAGGTCCGGTTCGTCCACGACGCAGACCGGGGTATTTCCGTCACAGCCCATTTGATAGAGCAGTTCCGTGTGGTTCTTATCGAT
>JAITDM010000209.1 GCA_031282535.1 Oscillospiraceae bacterium | reverse complement strand
CTAAAAATATGTTGGATGTCTGCTTTGATCTGACTAACAGTGTTGAGGTTGGGTATGACGATCCAGAAAATAGGTTGCTCAACCTGCGGAGCATCTCCCTCATGACTATCGAAACAATGTCCGATCAATAACATATATTGCAATTGCCATTGACCGCGCCGCGGTGACCGGCCTGATTTCGACAGCGCAAAAAAGCCTGTAACCATTGCGGTTACAGGCTTTGCCGTTGGCGGAGAAGGAGGGATTTGAACCCTCGCGCCAGTTACCCGGCCTACGCCCTTAGCAGGGGCGCCTCTTCGGCCACTTGAGTACTTCTCCCTGTGGTCGTACCTAGTGTATCACAGTTTCGTCCGACGGTCAAGTGCATCTGTGTCAAACAAATTACTTTCAAACTTTGTCATGTTGTGCTATAATGGGTCCCATAAAAACAGACCGCGAAACGGTGGACGGGAGGTGGGCGCGTGGAGGCTTCGTCCGCGGCCCTCGTGGAGGGCCGCCGCGCTGTGGCTGAGGCCCTGCGGGCCGGGCGGCCCTTGGATAAATTGTATGTGCTTCGCCAGGGCGAGGGCCTCGGAGCCCTTGTCGCACAGGCGCGCGCGGTCGACGCCGTCGTCATTTTCTGCGAGCGGGCCCAGCTCGACGCGATGTCCGTGACAGGCGCGCACCATGGCGTCATCGCCAGCGTGGCCGCCTGGGCGTACGTGACGCTCGAACATATCCTGGACATCGCCCGGGCCAAAGAGGAACCCCCTTTCCTGGTGGTGTGCGACGGCGTGGAGGACCCGGGCAATTTGGGCGCCATCCTCCGCACCGCGGAGGCGGCGGGCGCCCATGGGCTCGTGGTGCCGAAACGGCGCAGCGCGGGGCTCTCTTCGCTCACGGCCAAGGCCTCCAGCGGCGCGGTCGAGTACCTGCCGGTGGCGCGCGTGCCGGGTATCCCCGCCCTGCTGCGGCGGTTGAAAGAAGAAAATATCTGGATCTATGGCGCGGCGGCCGGAGGAGAGGACCTCTTCGCCGCGGATTTTTCCGGCGGCGTGGCGCTGGTGTTTGGCTCCGAAGGGCAGGGGCTTTCCCGGCTGACCGCCGAGCAGTGCGACTTCCTCCTCGGGATCCCCATGCGGGGCCGGGTGGCGTCACTGAATGTGTCCGCCGCCGCCGCCGTCATGATGTATGCCGTGGTGCGGAGCCGTTTGACCGGACATCCGTGAACCGCGTCGGCGCCGACAAAACGGAGGCACGAGGCTGCCAAAATCCGCTTCCGGCAAGGGGTGTGAGAGATGGATAAAGACCAGCGGGAACCAGAAAATCGGGACCCACAGGAGACAGGGAGTTTCTCCTTGGACGAAATCATGGCGGAGTACCGCTATGACGCCACGCTCCGGCGCGGCCGCAAACACAGCGAGGCGCAGGAGGAGGAACCCTTCAGTCAGGACACCATGGCCATCAAGAACTTGGTGGAGGAGATGCGCGCGTTCACAAAAAACAATCCGCAGCCTTCCCACGGGCCTTTGGAACCGCCGCCGCCGGCCGAAGCGTCGGCCGACGAAGCGCCGGCCGGCGGAATGCCCGCCGACGGATCGCTGGGCGACGAGCCGACCGCGGACCTGCCGCCGCCGCCCGAGCCCTTCGCGATCCATGTGGATTTCGACGCGGATGGGGATTTCGGGAGCGCGTTTGCCCCCTCCGACGACTTTGTCCTCCCGTCCGGGGAGGAAGATCTGCCCGAGGAGGAGACGCGCCCGCCGCGTGAGCCGCTGTGGGTGCGGATGCGCCGCCGGGCCCGCAAGCAGCCGCCGGAGGAGGCAGCGGCGGCGCCGCTGCCCGTCGACGTGGCTGCGCACAAACTGACCGGCTATGTGCGCTTTTTTACGGCGCGCGCCGCGCTGGCAAGTTTTTTGACTGCCTTTTTGATTTTCCTCACATTCTCCCACCGGCTGGGGCTCTCCCTGCCGGCGATGCTCACCTTCGCGCGCCGTCCGTCCGCCTACCTGGCCGTCTCGCTGCTGCTGCAGATTCTGGTGATGGCCTGTGCCATCGACGTGTTGGCCCGGGGCCTGCTTGATCTGTGCCACTTTCGGCCGGGGATGGAGTCGGCCGCCCTTGTCTCCTGTGCGGCCAACATCCTCTACATTGCCGCCGCGCTCTTAAAACCCAGCGCGCCCGCGTACCTGCCCTACTGCGCCGTCGCCTCCGTGTCGGCCGTGTGCTGCCTGTGGGCCGGCCGGCTGCGCTTTTCGGCCTACCGCCACACTTACCGGACAGCCGCGCAGGCGTCGGACCCCTATGTGATCGTGCGGGAAGAAAATGTGTACGAGGGGAGCGGTGCCTTTCTCAAGAGGCGCGGCGACATCTCCGACTTCGTCGGGCGGACGGAGCAGCCGGACGGCGCGGCGCGGTTCTCCATGTTCTTCGTGCCGCTGGGCATCCTGGTCTCGCTGCTGTTCGCGGCGATGGCCAACGTGCGCACGCCGTCGGTCCCCTTCTTCTGCGCCTTCGCGGCCATTGTCTCAATGGTCGCTCCCTTCTGCGGCATGTTTGCCTATGTCCTGCCCTTCCGGCAGGCGGCCGGGCGGTTGGCCCTGAGCGGTTCGGCGCTGGCCGGCTGGGCCGCGGCCCAGGCGTTTTATGCGCCGGCGGCCATCATCGTGGAGGACAGCGAGATCTTTCCGCCCGGCAGCGTCACGCTGACCGGACTGAAGGTTTTCGGCAGCAACAGCTTCGACAAGGTCATCTCTTACGCCGCCAGCCTGACGGCCGCCTCCGGCTCCGGGCTCGCGTATCCGTTTGTCGAGTTGCTGCGCGGCCAGTCCGAGGCGTTGCGGCATATACAGGAGTTCCAGCATTACGAGGGCGGCGGCGTGGGCGGAGAAATCGGCGGCGACCGCATCCTGCTCGGCACCGCGTCCTTCATGCTGCGCATGGGCATCCGGCTGCCGAGAGGGTTCAAACTGCCCAACGCCATCTTCATCGCCGTCAATTTGGACCTCGTCGGCATATTTGCCATCAATTATCAGCCGATCGGCGTGGTGCGACGCGGGCTGATCATGTGTCTGCGCCACAAGTTTACGCCGGTGCTGGCCCTGCGCGACGTCAATCTCACGCCGTCCTTTGTCTCCAAACAGTTGAAAATGAAGCTGGACGGCGCCGAGTTCCCGACCATTGAGCAGCGGCTCCTTCTCTCCGACCCGTCTCTCGACGTCCGCGCACGGCCCGTGGCCGTGGTGGGGCGGGATGGGTTTGCGCCGTTCGCGGAGAGCCTGATCGCCGGCCGGCGGGTCGGGCAGGTCACCCGCATCAATCTGGCGCTCACCCTCCTTTGTACGCTGATCGGCCTGCTTGTCATGTGCTACCTCGTTTTACGCGGGGAGATGGCGGCCGCTTCGCCTTGCAATGTGCTTGTTTTTTTGGGTCTCTGGACACTGCCGACCCTGCTCGTGTCCGGCCTCGCCGCGCGGTATTGAGACATCTGCCGCGCGCGGACGGCATCTGCCGGAGATCACCGGGCCTGGCCCGAAATCTTTGTGTGGAGCACGCAGAAATGTATTGAAAACCACCAAACGATGGACTATAATAAAATAGTGTGCGTCGGAGCGCCCCGTCCGATGGGTTTCGACCGCACAGCAACTGTGGAAAGATAAGGAGTGACGGCCCCATGAGCGATACAGCCAACATACGCAACATCAGCCTGTTGGGTCACGGAAGTGACGGAAAAACATCCCTGGCAGAGAGCATCCTGTTTCTGACGAAGGGGACGGACAGACTCGGCAGGGTGGCCGACGGGAACACCGTGAGCGACTACGACCCGGAGGAGATCCGTCGGCAGATCTCCATCGGGGGCACGCCGCTGCCGGTGGAGTACGACGGCGCGAAGCTCAATGTGATCGACACGCCCGGCTTCTTCGACTTCGTCGGCGAGGTTCTGCAGGCGTTGCGCGTGTCCGAGTCCGGACTGGTGGTCGTGAACGGCAAGGGCGGCGTCGGCGTCGGTACGGAAAAGGCCGTGAAGCTTCTCGCCGAGCGGAAGCTGCCCCGGCTGTTTTATGTGTCGAAGCTGGATGAGGAAAATTCCGATTTTTATAAGGTGTTCGACGCGCTCCGGGCCCAGTTCGGCATCTCTGTCTGCCCTGTGGTCATCCCCATCGTGGAGGGTGGCAGGACGACGGGCATCATCGACATTGTCACCCGCAAGGCGTATCGGGCCGCCGGCGGCAAGACCGAGGAGATCCCGGTCCCGGCGGACATGAACGATCGGTTGGAGGAGATGTACGCGCTGCTGGCCGAGAATGTGGCCGAGACCTCCGAGGAACTCATGGAGAAGTTCTTTGGCGGGGAGGCCTTTACGCCCGAGGAACTGAAAGCCGGCATCCGGGCCGGGGTGGCGGCTCTGTCGCTCTCGCCGGTCTTCTGCGGTTCGGCGCTGCAGGGGCTCGGCACGGAGGTGCTGCTGCGGGGCCTTGTGGACTATGCGCCCTCGCCCCTCGACCGCCCTGTCGAGAAGGGCGTGGCCGCCGACGGGCAGGAGGTCGAAGTGGCCGTCGATCCGGCGGGACCGGTCCGTCTCTTTGTGTTCAAGACACTCTCCGACCAATACGGAAAATTCTCCTTTTTCAAAGTCGTCTCCGGCAAGATCAAAGCCGACACCCAGGTGATCAACGCCCGGACCGGCGCCTCCGAGAAGGTCGGCCGGCTGCAGCTCGTCAAGGGCAAAACCAAGACGGAGATCGCTGAAATCTGCTGCGGCGACCTTGGGGCTGTGGCCAAGCTGGTGGACACGAAGACGGGCGATACGCTCTGTGCGCCCGGCCATGTCGTGGCGCTGGAGGGCATCCGGTTCCCGCATGTCTGCTACAGCATGGCGGTGGCTCCCAAGATCAAGGGGGGCGAGGAGAAGATCGCCTCCGGGCTGACCCGTATGAACGAGGAGGACCAAACCTTCCAGGTCGTACAAAATGCGGAGACGAAGCAGATGGTCGTCTCGGGCCTGGGGGACATTCACATCGACGTGCTGTGTTCCCGGCTCAAAAACCGCTTCGGCGTTGAGGTCGAACTGGCCCCGCCGCGCGTGCCCTACCGCGAGAAGATCCGCAAGAAGGTCCGTGTGGAAGGCAAACACAAAAAGCAGTCCGGCGGCCATGGGCAGTACGGCCATGTGTGGGTCGAATTTGAGCCGGGCGACACGGAGGATCTCATCTTTGAGGAGAAGATCTTCGGCGGCAGTGTGCCGAAGAACTTCCACCCCGCCGTGGAGAAGGGCCTGCGCGACCGCATCGGCCACGGCGTATTGGCGGGATACCCGGTGGTGTTCCTGAAGGCCACGTTGGTCGACGGCTCCTACCACGACGTGGACTCGTCGGAAATGGCGTTTAAGACGGCGGCGGGTCTTGCCTACAAAAATGGCCTGCCGCAGGCAAACCCCGTTTTGCTGGAGCCGGTGGGTTTGCTGCGCGTGTTTATCCCCGACCAGTACATGGGCGACGTGATG
>JAITDM010000191.1 GCA_031282535.1 Oscillospiraceae bacterium | reverse complement strand
TTTGGGCGGAGCGGCGTGGAAAAACAGCATAAAAACACCGCCGCCAACATATATGTGGCGGCGATTGGTTTCTTTCAGTGGCGGCCGTCGCGACGCGGCGCGCGGCGCTCAACAGGGCGCATGCCGGACATCTTCGTCTGCGAGTCCTGCATGAACTGGCGCAGTTTGTCCTCAAACGTGAGGTTTTCAGGCCGGGGGCGGGCGCCGAAATTGCCGCGCGGCGCTTTGGATACCCCAGCCGGCGGGGGTGCGGCCTTCTTGATGGAGAGATTGATACGCCCCTCTTTGTCGACGGCCATGATCTTCACTTTGACCTCCTGGCCGACGGTCAAATGCTCGTGGATGTCACTCACATAGGAATGAGCCACCTCGGAGATGTGCACCATCCCACTGCGCCCCATGGGCAACGACACAAAAGCACCGAACTTTGTAATGCCGGTGACCTTTCCCTCCACAATACTCCCGATCTCCACGTCCATGCGCCCGCAAATCCTCCTTTGTGTATGCCGGGTCAGTGACCCACGTCCACAATCAATACTTCGTCCGGCATCACAAGACCCAGCTCCTCCCGCGCAATGCGCGTGACAGCTTCGTCGTCCAGCTCAGACTCGGAAAAGGAAGCGAGAGCCGCATTCTTCTGCAGCTGACGGTCCTTCTCCTCCGCGAGCGCGTCCCGGCGGTCCCGCTGCGCATTGAGCTCGATCTGCATGTGCACCAGCGTGACAGCCGAATAGACGGCCAGAACGACCACGAGAACCTTGAGAAAAAAACTTACCCTTTTCTTTCTCTTCATCCCGACGAGATCCCTTCCGAACAAACTGTCTTCGGCCCCGCCAATACCGGCGTGCGCCTCGAATGTCATTCTTTATTTTAACACCTTTTTTCTGATAAAGGAAGAGTATTTTTGCATTTCGACAAAATATTTTTGTAAGCGCCGCCGCGCCCCGCAGCGGCCACAGCGCCGCGCACAGAAGAAACAGCAGTATATCGGCCAAAATGCCGCCCACGCGGCGCACATACGGGCTGAAGAGCAACCCGTGCAGCGCCCCGCCAAAGCCCATGCCGGCCAGGTTGTAAAAACGGACCTGCCCGCCGGACACCACCATCGCAAACCAAAACGCCGCCGCGAAACAGACGGCCGGGAACAAAAAATCGCACAGGGCGGACAAAAAACACCGTCCGGCGCGCCGGCGCAGCACCCACATCGCATCGTACAACAGGCCGAGCGGCAGCCCCAGGGCCAGGGAGAGAGAAAACTGCACCAGCTGCGCGGAGACAGACAGCTCCATGCGTCAGCGGAACAGACGCGACCAGAAACCACCGCCGGCGGACGGTTCCGCCTGGTACTCCAGCGCGTCCACAAGCCCCTCGATGCTCAGCTCGCCGCCCTCGATCGTGAGGCGGTCCACACGCAGGCCGCTCCCCCGCACCGTCAGAAGACCCTTCGACGTGTACAGCACCACCGCCGTCTCGTCGAAGCTGTCGACATCCTCCACACCCGTGATGGACAGACGGTGCCGGCCCTCCAAAATGACATGGTGCGGCATCGCCGCCGCACCCTTCTCCCTGTCGTCGTACATGCCCGCGTCCCCCTCGCCCCAGATAGCGCCGGCCCGAAGCCGTGCGGTACCAGCTTATGCCGCCGGCGCCGCAAAAAGAACCGCCGGGGCGACGGAACGCGCAAATCCAGGGCCTCGCCCGCCGCCGGCCGGCGAGGGACCGCGGTTCAGAGGCGCCCGGGTGCCGAAGGCGCCGCCGCGATCTCCCTGTACATGGCCGGCGCCTCGGCGCGGGCGGCGTGCTCCTGGAGCGAGAGCACCTCCACGGTCAGCGTCCGCTGGCCGAAGCGAACCTCGACGATGTCGCCCACCTTGACGTCGTGGGCGGCCTTGGCCGCGCGGCCGTTCACCTGGACGCGCTCGTTCCCGCAGGCCTCGCTCGCCACGGTGCGCCGCTTGATGAGCCGGGAGACTTTCAGATATTTGTCCAAACGCATACACAAACCTCGGCGTCTCCGCCGCCGGTGCGCCGTACCGGGCGGCGGGGGACGGCTCTTTCGTCGACATCCGGCCTGCCCGCAACGGACAGGCCGGATGTGGTTTTTATACAAACACCCGCCCCAAGAGGGGGAGGTCGCCGGTTACGGCGCGACGGCGTCCTTGAGCGCTTTGCCCGCCTTGAAGACGGGGGATTTAGAAGCGGGAATCTGGATGCTCTCTTTGGTCTTGGGGTTCCGGCCCATGCGCGGGGCACGGGACTTGACCTCAAACGCGCCAAACCCGACGAGCTGCACTTTGTCGTCCGCCACCAAGGCGTCGCTGATGGCCTCGAAGACGCTGTTGATCGCTTTTTCCGCATCCTTCTTTGTTAGGCCGGCTCTTTCAGATACCACATTGATCAGATCTGCTTTGTTCATAACGAATTCCTCCTTATGCATCTTTGTGAAGTGAAAGGTCGGTCGAAGAGGTCTTCTCCTCCCTTTCCAGTCGCTTTCCCTCGTCCCAGAGTGTGTCCATTTCGGCCAGCGTCATCTCTTCCAACCGCCGGCCGGATGAGAGAGCCCTGCTCTCCACATATCCAAAGCGGTCCGTGAATTTGTCACAGGCCCGCTCCAGAGCCCGTTCAGGATCGATGTGCAGGAATCGCGCCACATTCACTGCGGCAAACAGCAAGTCGCCCAGCTCCTCTTCCACATTTCCCCTTTCCTCCACCGCAGCCCTTAGCTCGGAACATTCCTCCAAAAGCTTGTCCCAAGCACCTTCGACATCCGGCCAGTCAAAACCTGTTTTGCGCGCCTTTTTCTGAATTTTTTCCGCCCGCATCAGGGCGGGCAGACTGCGCGCCACCGCGCGCATCGCCTCGTGCCCCGTCGTGCGCCCCTTGGAATGCTGTTTGATCTCCTCCCAGCGCGTCAGCACCTCGTCGGAATCCTCCACACGATCCGAACCAAACACATGGGGATGACGCAAAACCAGCTTGCGGCAAAGCCCGTCGATTACGGCGTCGATCGAAAAGCCGCCCGCCTCCTCCTCCATCCGCGCATGAAAGACCACCTGTAACAGAACGTCGCCCAACTCCTCGCACAGGAGCGCCTTGTCGTCCAGATCGATGGCCTCGCAGACCTCATAGGCCTCTTCCAGAAGGTTCTGGCGGATGGACGCATGCGTCTGTTCCCTGTCCCACGGGCAGCCCCGCTCCGAACGGAGCAGCGCCATGATGGACAGAAGCTTGGAGAAATCGTACGGAGGCCTATACACAGAATCTACCATAGTACGCTCCTTTCTGCAAGTATTTTTTCATAAAAATGCGATTTTTTCCGAAGCGCGCCCGGAAAATTACAATTTCATAAATTTTACCAATTTCTCTCCGCGGGGCAGAAGCAGGACGTCTTCCCGGGGCACGGCGCGCAGCAACAGGACCAGCGCCCCATACACGACGACCGCCGCAGCCATTGAAATCACCCCGCCCAGGGGGATGCCGCACCCGGCTACATCCGTCACAAACCGGTAAAACAGATGGGCGAACGCGCCCATGCCGGCGGCGGCGAGCAATGGCCTCACGAAGACGCCCCAGAAGCGGGCGCCGCCGCGCACGCGCATGATGACGCCAAGATTCAGCAGCGCGATGACGGCGTAACACAGCACCGTACCCACCGGCGCGCCGGCGATGTTGACATCGGGATTGCCGACGAGGAAATAGTTGGCGACAAGCTTGACGCAGCCGCCCGCGAACATCGTGACGATGGGGACGTTCACAAGACCCATCGCCTGCAAGATGGCGTTTGTCAGCGACACGAGACAGACGAAGACCACGGCGAAGCCCAGCGTGACGAGCAGCGGCGCCGCGATCTCGACCGTCTCCGGCTGGTGCATGGACAGCAGCGTCAAAATGGGCAGGGCCAGCGAGGAGAGTCCGGCGGCGGCCGGCATGGCGAGCAGCGACGTGATCCGCAGCGCCGAACGGATCGTACCGTCGGCCGACTTGTCGTCCCGGTGGGTGAGCGCCACCGTCAGCGCGGGGATGATGCTGACGGAGATCGTGAGGATAAACGCCGAGGGCAGGTTGAACAGCGTCTGGGCAAAGCTGTAGGCGCCGACGACCTTCTTCGCCGCCGGAAGCGCGTATCCGGCGGAGACCAGCCGGTTCATGACAAGCCCCTTGTCGATGAGATTGGTGAGACTGAGCACCGACGCGCTGATCGTAACCGGCACCGAGAGCCGGAGAATCTCCCGCAGCAGTGCCCGGCGGGACCGGACGGCGGGGTCGGCGCCGGCCGGTATGACCTCCAAGCGCCGCCGCCGGGCCAGGACCATGTACAGCGCGCCCATGACGGACCCCACCGTCACCCCGCTGATCGCGGCGGCGGCGGCCCGTTCCAGGCCGAGATCGGAGCTGTACACCCACGCGGCCAGCAGATAGCCCACCCCGAGCTTGCAGGAAGCCTCGATGACCTGGGAAATGGCCGTGGGGTACATGTTGCCCTGCCCCTGGTGGTAGCCCCGGAAGGCGGACATGACGGACACAAACAGCACCGAGGGCGCGATGGCCATGATGGCCTGATAGGCGTCCGGATTGCCCATCCAGCCGGCCAGCGCGCGCGCGCCGAAGAACAGCACGAGAGATCCGGCGGCGCCGATGCAGACGAAAGCGCCCAGCGCCAGGCGGAAGATATGCCGCGTCTCGACAAAGCGGCGCCGGGCGCCGGCTTCGGAGACCATCTTGGAGATCGCCACCGGCAGTCCGGCGCTGGAGATGACAAAGAGCGTAGAGTAGATCGAGTAGGCGATGTCGAAATAGGAGTACCCGGTCGGGCCGATCAAATTCTGCAGCGGGATCTTGAAGACGGCGCCGATGATCTTGACGAGCGCCGTCGCGGCCGACAGGATCAGCGCGCCGTGCAGGAAATTTTGTTTTTTCGGTGCGGGCATGTCAACACATCCAGACAGATGGACGCCTCTGCGGGCGGCGGGGCGCCGAGAGATTGTCCCGGCCGTTGTCAGAGGCGCCCAAGGTGAATCGGGAACGTCCTGTCCCCGGCGACGCGGGGCAGCGCATAGTCCCGCAGCTCATGGAGAACCCGCTCCATGTCAATGGTGGGGAACGCGCCGTGGTCGTACAGCACGCGCCCGCGCACCATCGTCAGCACCACGTCGCCGCCGCGCGCGGCGTACACGAGCTGGCTGACGACGTCGTAACAGGGCGTCAGGTGCGGCCGGTCGAAATCCAACAAAATGAGATCGGCGTCGAACCCCACGGCAATGCGCCCGGTCTCCTCCGCCCGCCCCTGCGCGCACGCGCCGCCGCCGACGGCCAAGCCGAGCGCCTCCCCGGCCCGCGGCGCGGCGGGGTCGCCCGACAGGCATTTGGCGAGCAGGGCGGAGAGTTTGATCTCTTCAAAGAGATCCAGCGTGTTGTTGGAGGCGGTGCCGTCGGTGCCGAGGGCCGCGGTCAGCCCGTGCCGGCGCCAGGCCGCGAGGGACGCCGCGCCGGAGGCCAGCTTGCAGTTGCTCACCGGGCAGTGGACCGCGACGGCGCCGCAGCCGGCCAGAAGATCCATGTCCTCCTCCGAGAGCCACACGGCGTGGGCCGCCGTCACCGGGACGGAGAAGACGCCGGCGCGCGCCAGCCGGCCGGCCGGCGTCAGGCCGCTCTCGGCCAGACAGCGCTCGTGTTCGTGCCGGGTCTCCGAGAGATGCACTTGCAGGCGCAGCCCCCGCGCCCGGGCCAGGGACGCGACGGCCTCCCACAGCGCCGGGTTTGAGGTGTACTCGGCGTGGATGGCCGCGTCCACCCGAATGCGGCCGCCGTCATACCCGTGCCACTCGTCGCAGAGCGCCACGGTCTCGGCATAGCCGGCGTGGGTGCGCCGGTCGAAGGGTTCGCCGAGGCAGAGAACCCCGCGCGACAGATTCGCCTTGAGGCCCGTCTCGGCGACGCAGGCGGCGATGTCGCCGCAGTGGTCGTACATGTCGGAGACAGACACCGTGCCGAAGGAGACGGCCTCCGCGACGGCCAGCAGCGTGCCGGCCCGCACGGCGCGGCCGTCCATCCGCGCCTCGGCGGGGAAGATATGCGTAAAGAGCCATGTCTGCAGGTCGTAATCGTCGGCATAACCGCGCAGCAGCGTCATCGGCAGGTGCGTGTGGGCGTTCACCAGGCCGGGCATGAGCACATGCCCGCGTCCGTTCACGGTCCGCGCAGCCGACTCCTCCGGCCGCGCGGACCCGACATAAACAATCCGCCCGTCCGCGACGCCCACATAGGCGTCGGGCAGCAGCGGGGTCTCCGGATCCATCGTCACGGCCGTCACATGGGCAAACAAGGTGTC
>JAITDM010000146.1 GCA_031282535.1 Oscillospiraceae bacterium | reverse complement strand
TGACGCGCGGCGGGGCCCAGGCCCCGCCGTCGCCCTGTTGCCCGGAATCTTCACGAAAAACATGGTTGAAGTTGTAAAACATTCGTGATATGATTGAAAATAAGATATCTTGCGCAACTTCTAACAGATGGCGGCACAAAACGCCGTGTTTGCGCCGGACGAGGCTTTTGACGCCTGAAATCAATACAGGAGGAATCATCGGCATGAAGTGTCCGTATTGCAGCTTCCAGGAGAGCCGCGTCATCGATTCCCGGCCGACGGACGAGGGCGGGAGCATCCGGCGGCGCCGGGAGTGCTCTCACTGCGGCAAACGATTCACCACCTACGAGAACATCGAGAGCCTGCCGTTGATCGTGATCAAGAAGGACGGCTCCCGTCAGTCCTATGACCGCAACAAGCTCCTCAGCGGCGTCCTGCGGGCCTGCGAGAAACGGCCGGTGAGCCTGCAGCAGATGGAGGCCCTGGTCGGCGAGGTGGAGCAGGTGCTGCAAAACAATTTGGAGCGCGAGGTCACCACGTCGCAGATCGGCGAACTCGTCATGGAGCGGCTGAGAAGACTGGACGAGGTCGCCTACGTGCGGTTTGCCTCCGTGTACCGCCAGTTCGCCGACATCAAAACCTTCCTGACGGAGGTCAACAAGCTGCTGATGGAGCGGTCGTGACGGCGAGAAGCAACCCCGTCACAGCACCGTCTCCAAGCTGGGGCGGTGGCCGCGGATCAGGGCGCGCAGCTGCGCCGTGACCACGGCGCTGTCCGCCAGGTACTGCGCGCGGACGGCCATGGCGGCCTCCGTGTGCAGCCGGTGCAGGCCCGCGTGGATCGCTTCGATGTCGGCGGCGGGGTAGAGCGCCTCAAACAGCCCGATCCGCGCCTCCCACAGCGACAGGGCGGCCTGCATGGTCTCGTGCGCCTCGCCCCGGCGTTCCGCGCCGACGGACTGCGCGCCGCTTTCGAGCAGTGTCAGCAGCCGGCCGACGTCCGCCTCCGCGCGCGCGCTGACCCACAGCCCGGCGCCGATGAGCCCGGCCAGCAGCACGCAGGCCAGTAAGATCGATTTCATCATGCCGGCTCCTTCACTTCCTTTGCTTCCTTCACTTCGGCTCCTTAGGCAGGCAGTAGACGCGGTTTTGCTCGTCCACGATCAGCAAAAACACATCCCGCACGTCCGTCAGCCCGTTTCGTCGCAGCGCGTCGTCCAGAAACGACGGCGAGAGATGGCGCAGCGCGCAGTTTTCGCGCAGCAGCGCGCCGTCGCTTACCAGGACGACGGGCAGACCCGGGGCGGACCCGGCGGCGCCGACGTCGCGGCGGGTGGCCGGCTGGTACACCGGGTAGAGGATCGTGCTCAGCGTCCCGTTGGTCTCCAAAATGGCGTACTGCACCGTCGAGAGGTCCGTGATGTTTTTGGCGCGCAGGGCCTCGATGAGCTCGTTGGTGGTCATTCGGTTTTTGCGCAATTCGCGCTGGAGAATGCGCCCGTCCTTCATCAAAACGCTCGGTTTGCCGCACAGCAGCGCGCGAAACCGCAAACTGGCGAGCAGGGCGCCCGAGACGACCAGCGAGAGGCACAGCAGCGTGGCGATGGGGACCAGCCCAAACACCAGCGGGCTGCCCAGGTCCTGCATCGGCACGGCGGCGAGCTCCGACATCAGCAGGGTCACGACAAGTTCGGACGGCTCCAGTTCGCCGATCTGCCGCTTGCCCATCAGGCGGAGGGCGGCGATGATGACGACATAGAGGATCACGGTGCGCAAAACGGCCACAAGCAAGGCAAAACACCACCGGATTTGACAGATAACAGATAACAGTTTGGGAGCGCGGGGGGTTCCTGCGGGGTTGCGTGGGGCGTGCGGCAGACGGACGGGTTGTTTGCCGGGCGCCTTTTTGCTCCCTATTACTCCCTATTACTATGGGCGGAAATGGTTTGGATTATGCGCGGGGGAGTGGGGCATCGACAATGTCGATGCCCACGATACAAGGATCGCCGCAGGATGGCGCGCGCGGGGGAGGGGAGCTGTGTGGGGTGTGAGCTTTGCCCGCGGCGGTGCGGGACGGACCGGGCGGCGCGGGCGGGGTTTTGCCGCGCCTCGGAAAAGCCGGTGGTGGCCAAGACGATGGTCCACCGGTGGGAGGAACCCCCGATCAGCGGCACGAAGGGGTCGGGCGCGGTCTTCTTCGCGGGCTGCAACCTGCGCTGTGTGTTCTGCCAAAATCACGCGATCAGCCGGGACGCCGCCGGCGAGGGGCTCGACCCGCCGCAGCTCGCCGAACGGTTCTGGGCGCTGGCGGAGGCAGGCGTCCACAACATCAATCTGGTGACGCCGGCCCACGTTCTCCCCGGCGTCGCCGCCGCCGTGGCGCACGCGAAGCGCGGCGGGTTTCCGCTGCCGTTCGTCTACAACACAAACGGATATGAGAGCGTGTCCGCCCTGCGGCGCCTCGAGGGGCTGATCGACGTCTATCTGCCGGATTTCAAGTACAGCGACGAGGCCGCCGCGGTGCGTTACGCGAACGCGCCGGGGTATCCGGCTCTCGCCGCCGCGGCCGTGTTGGAGATGGCCCGTCAGGTCGGCGTCGGGCGGGTCGACGACGACGGCCTGATGCGCCGGGGGCTCGTCATCCGTCACCTGGTGCTGCCGGGGCGGCGGCGCGACGCCATGCGCGTGCTCGACTGGGTGGCGGCACATCTCCCCGACGCCCACGTGAGCCTGATGGCGCAGTACTTTCCCACCCATCGGGCCGGCGAGTACCCGGAGCTGAACCGGCGCGTGACCACCTTTGAATACGAGTCCGTCACACAGTATTTCCAAAAATTGGGACTCAAACACGGCTTTTTTCAACACCGCGCCGCGGCCACGCCGGACTGTGTCCCGGCATTTTGAGCGGGAGGCGGCTTGCTTTTTGGCGGGCCATCGGTTATACTGGTACGGCGTATGTGGGTTGCACCTGCAACCCACAACCCGAATTCTTGTTTTTTGTTGCCGCGAAGCGGCGACAAGGTATTCACGTGGGTTGCACCTGCAACCCACAACCCAATTTTTCGTTTTTGTTGCCGCGAAGCGGCAACAAGGGACCAAACACCAAACAGAGTAGGGGCCGGCGCGTCAAGTGTCGGGCGGACGGGGAGTTGCCGCTCGAACGAAGGGAGTTTTCCTGCGGTGCCGGTTCCGCATCCCGCTGTTGCCATGAAGTTTCATGCGCAAGAGCACACGGCCGGGGTGAACCCGGCGCCGCACCACGGGGCGGGCAGGCGATCGGCGCATGGAGATCGGGACGACGGACTCGGACGCTTCTGAAACAGGGGGCGATCTCCCCGGCCGCGCGGCGCTGGCTGCGCCCTGTGACATACGGGAAGGAGAGGTCGCTTTTGTCGTCGTTTTGGAGACTTCGCGGGGTGTTTGCCCCCAGGAAACTGGCCCAGATGGGCCTGTTTGTCGCGCTGACGGCCCTGTTTAGCATGCTGTCGATCTATGTGACGGAGAGCTTCCGCCTGGTGAGTTTCGTCTACCTGCCGGGCGCGCTGGGGTCCATGCTGTACGGCCCGTGGGCGGGGCTTGTCATGGGCTTCGCGGGGGACTTTGTCGCCTACGTCGTCAAACCCATGGGGCCGTATTTCTTTGGCTACGCGCTCAGCGCGATGCTGCAAAATTTCATCTACGCGGTCTTTTTGTACCGGCGCGGGCCGTCGATGTGGCGGGTGGCCGCGGCGCAGGCGCTCGTGGCGGTCTTTGTTTCGCTCGGACTCGGTTTTTTGTGGCTGCGGCTGTTGTACGGCGCCACGGCGGCGGAGTTTTTCGCCGGCGCGCGGATCGTCAGGACGCTCATCCAGTACCCCGTCGATGTGGCGCTGCTCTACGGCGTGTGCCGCCTGTTGGCGCGCACCGGGCTGGCGGAGAGGGCCCGGACGGGGACCGGGCTGTAGTCGGTTCGGATTGGGAGACGGGGAGAGGCCATGCGGGAAAACCCTTTTGACAAGCCGCTGCGTTTTTTAAAAGGCGTGGGGGAAAAGCGCGCCCAGCTCTTTGCCAAGCTGGGTCTCGCGACGGTGCGCGACCTGCTGACGCATTTCCCGCGCGACTACGAGGACCGCACGGCGGTGCGCACGATCGCCCGGCTCGTGCCGGGGGAGGCGGCCTGCGTCGTCGCGATGGTGGCCGAGCCGCCGCGCCATGTCCGCGTGCGCGCCGGCCTCGAATATGTCCGCACGCGGGTGGTGGACGAGCGGCGGGCCCTGTCGCTGGTCTTTTTCAACGCGCCCTATGTGAAGGATACCCTGCGCGAGGGCGAGACCTATGTCTTCTTTGGCAAGATCGAGGAGAACCGGCGGGAGATGCAAAACCCCGTCTTCGAGCCCATCGGGCGCGCCGGGCAGCTCACCGGGCGCATCCTGCCGGTGTACCGCCTGTGCGCGGGGCTTTCCCGCGGGCAGGTGCTCTCCGCCGTTCGGCAGGCCCTGGACGAGGTGCGCGAGCACTGGACGGAGACCCTGCCCGACGTCCTGCGGACGCGCTACGGGCTCTGTTACATCCGCTACGCGTATGAAAACATCCACTTCCCGGCCTCCCCGGAGGACCGGGACGTGGCCCGCACCCGGCTGGTGTTTGAGGAGCTGCTGACGCTCTCCCTCGGGCTGCGCCGGCTGAAACAGCAGGTCGCGCATGCGGCGGGCGCCGTCATGGCGCCCCTTGGATTGGAAGAATTTTACAAATCAATCCCCTACGCGCCGACGGCGGCACAGCGGCGCGCCGTCGAAGAGGTGCTCGCCGACATGGCCTCCGGCCGCCCGATGAGCCGGCTGGTGCAGGGGGATGTGGGTTCCGGCAAGACGATGGTGGCCGCGGCCTGCGCGACGGTCGCCGTGAAAAACGGGTATCAGGCGGCCCTGATGGCGCCCACGGAGCTCCTGGCGGAGCAGCACCACAGGACCTGGCGGCCGCTGCTCGCGCCGCTCGGCGTCGAGACGCTGCTGCTGACCGGCCGCCTGACGCCCGCCCAGAAGCGGGACATGCGGCGGATCCTCCGCAGCGAGCTGCCCGTCTTTGTCATCGGCACGCACGCGCTGCTCTCGGAGGGCGTGGACTTCGGGCGGCTGGGGCTGGTCGTCGCGGACGAGCAGCACCGCTTCGGGGTGGCCCAGCGGAGCCGCCTGACGGAGAAGGGCGACGCGCCCCATCTGCTCGTCATGTCGGCGACGCCGATCCCGCGGACATTGGCGCTCATCATCTACGGCGACCTGAACGTGTCCATCCTCGACGAGAAGCCGCCCGGGCGGCAGAAGGTCGACACCTTCGCGGTGGACGAGAGCTTCCGCCCGCGCATCGAAAACTTTGTCCGCCGGCTGGTGTCGGAGGGGCGTCAGGTGTACGTCGTGTGCCCGTTTGTCGAGGAGAGCGGCGGCGCGGAGGGCCCGCGCGCGGTGGAGGCGTACGCCGAGGCCTTGCGCGGGCAGGTCTACCCGGCGCTGCGGGTGGGCCTCGTGCACGGCAAGATGCCGCCCGCCCGGCGGGAGGCGGCGATGCGCGCGTTTGTGGAGGGGGCGCTCGACATCTTGGTGGCCACGACGGTCATCGAGGTGGGCGTCGACGTGCCGAACGCCGCGCTCATGGTGGTGGAGAATGCCGAGCGCTTCGGACTCTCGCAGCTCCACCAGCTCCGCGGCCGCGTGGGCCGCGGGCGGCACAAGTCTTACT
>JAITDM010000273.1 GCA_031282535.1 Oscillospiraceae bacterium | reverse complement strand
TCGTTTGCGGAGGAATACATTGAAGCCGACAACAACACGCTGAAAAGAGAGGCATCTCGTGTAATCGGTAACATCGCCGCATTGTATGCTGACAAGTTGGACGGCATCGTTTCAAAACTGCTTACCAACAGCGGCAACGAAGGGACTGTCGTCCGTTGGGGCAGCGCTTATGCACTTGGACGGATAATCCTGATTCCGCAATACGCCAAAAGTGGCCTTTACGGGCAATTAACAGCCATTGCTGAAGCAGAACAGGAAAACGGTGTGAAGAATCAATATCTTGGTGGGCTGAAAAAGGCGAAAAAGATAAGGGAATAACGATGATGGCCTGCGAATACACCCTGTCCACGCCCCGCGAGGATTTCTACAATATCACGCCGCAAGTCCGGGAAGCGGCGTGACGGACGGCATTGCCGTGGTCTATTGCCCGCACACGACGACCGGAATACCCATCAATGAAAATGCCGACCCCGACGTGGTTCGTGATTTTGCTGTTCGCCCTTAGCAAGACATTCCCCTACCGCCCGGAGTTCCGACACAGCGATGGAAACAGCGGAGCGTGTACTTGAAAAAACAAAGGAGGCGTTCGCATGGCTGCAAACTATGAAACCGTAAAAAACGCGGCAATCCGGTACGCTGACGATGTTCGGCGCGTCATGCCCATTGATAAGGCGGTGCTTTTCGGTTCTTACGCAAAAGGCACGGCAGATGACGGCAGTGATGTCGACGTGTGTTTCTTTCTCCCGACCTTCGGCGAACGCCGACGCATTGATATCATCGGTGATTTGATAGGCATGACACGCGATCGCATCGTGCCATTTGAGCCGATAGCATTTACAACCTCAGAGATAGAACGCGGCAATCCATTTGTCAAAGAAGTTCTTTCTACCGGCGTAGAGATTTAAAGATACAAGGGAAGCATCCCCTTTTTGACAGATTTGGCGCCACAAAAGCTGTGGCGCCAAATCTGTCAGTCATATGTTTATGCTCACCTGGCATTGGCAAGCAAATTGAGAAGCGCCTCGGGATTTTTGATATACCATCCCTTTTGATCCCCAGATTTATACACCCAACCATCGGGCCCCAAAACAATGTGCCATGGGCGATTGTCATAGATGAAATTGATTTCATAGGGATATGTTTCCAATGAATACGGGCCGCTGGGAGGCCTGATGCGCCCGAATTCGCATGTGCTGATCTCGCGTTTCAACGCTTCCTCTCCGATGTGGAGCTCCTTTTGTGCCTCCGATGTCACATCAAAATAAAAGGCAGACACGACGTCGATTCGGGATATCTCAGAAAACCGGGGAGGCCGAAAGCTGTTCACCATCAATCCGATCGTCAGCGCAAGCGCGACGATCACCGCGGCGGCGGCGACAATCCTGTCCGGTTTCTTGACATGCAACATGCTCTTCACCTCTCCAACAAAAAAGTGCCTTACTCCCGGCAGCAGGCACCATGCTTTGCACCGCCTGCATCCATTTTCCCCAAAAGTGGAGACGCAGTGTCATTATAGACTGTCGAAACAAGTCCGTCAAGTATAAAATGACGCAAAGACACAAATGGGACGGTTCATTTATGTCCTGCGTCTGTCTTCCTATTCCCGTATCCTGTGCTAAAAGTGAAAATGATTGCGGCAAAATGAAACCTGACGTTGATTTTTTGCGATATGATAGGTGACGGCCGTCAAGAAAGAGAGCGGAGGTGACAGCGGTGGATGAAAAAAACGCGCTTCGTGCGCTGAAGAAAAAAGATGAAGCGGCGCTTGCGTGGTTCATCGACCGCTATGCCGCATACGTCAACACCATTGTCTATAACATCATCGGGAGAATCATGACAGCATCTGATGTTGAGGAAGTCGCCTCCGATGTATTCCTCGTGTTCTGGTCAAACGCCGACAAAGTCAAACCAGACAAAATCAAAGCTTACCTTGGAGGCGTCGCCCGCAACAAAGCAAAGGATAAGACAAGAGAGCTTGGGCAGGACTTGCCTCTTGAGGACGATGTTATAGGCATATCAAGCGTTGGACCGGAACATACCTTTGAACTCCGCGAGCAGGCGGAAATGCTCGAAAAAGCGATACGATCCATGCAACACCCGGACAGAGAAATATTTCTGCGGCACTATTACTACTGCCATCCGGTGGCGCAAATAGCGGAGGAAATGAAAATAAATGCCTCCACTGTCAAGACGCGCCTCCGGCGCGGGCGGCAGAAACTCAAAGAAATACTCAGCGAAGGAGGCTTTGATGATGAAATTAAAAATCTCCGATATGATGGACAATATACAGGATGACACTGTGTTGTTCCAAATCAAAGAGATTGCCTCCTCCGACAAAATTAAGGAGGTAGCCATGAATAAGCTTCATGCAAATTCCAACACACACGCGCGGACGCGAAAGGTGTCTGCCATGCTGATCGCCGCAGTTCTTGCCACAATTCTGTTGGCGGGAACGACGCTTGCCGTCTATTATTTCAGCATGAAGGATTTGGAGGGGCCGGCTGTGCAAGTCGGCGGGGAAGAAGCCCATACGCTCTCCCTCAACGGACTGAAAGGGTCTCCGGAATATGAGGCCGCGCAGGAATGGGAACGCTATGTAGAGGCGTGGTATGCAAAGGGGGAAAATTTGGCCGTTCCCGATTTGGCGCCGGATGCGTATACGCAGTACAATGCGTTTTCTCAGGACGCCAAAGATACGTTGGACGATATTCTGAGCAAATACAATCTGAGAATGCATGATGCAGCGACGCAGGTGAATTCTCTAGACGAGCTGTATTCCGGGCTGGGCGTCAGCGGCTTTATGCCCATTGTCGGCGACAACGGGACCTTCCCCGTCAGCGGCACATTTTATGACGACGGGACTTTCACCTTGAACGGCGCCGCCGCTCTGCCCGACGGCGCCGATGTTCGCTACCAGTTCTATTGTTTCACAAAAGGCACCTTCACCCGTGTCGGTTATCTGTTGGCAGACGTCAATGATTTTGAGGAATGGGTATAT
Organism: Oscillospiraceae bacterium; assembly: GCA_031282535.1. Lineage (GTDB taxonomy): Bacteria > Bacillota > Clostridia > Oscillospirales > UBA929 > JAIRTA01. The sequence continues at coordinate 2,800 of JAITDM010000273.1, read as the reverse complement.
ACCACATCGCACGGCGACGATATTCTTCTGGCGATCGGTGCAAACAAGTCCATCCTGGCCGTGAACCTGGATAAGAGCTTTGTGTTTGTCAACATCCTCTCCGGCGCGGAAAACAGCGACGACAACAGGAGTTCCTACGGCGCCAAACCAGTGGGAAAGCGCGACCTTGAGGCATTGGCAGACAGCTTTGACTTTGCCGCGATACGCGGCTTGGCAAGATAAGCGGATGAAAAGCTGCCCGCTGTCCCGCTCCAAACGCAAACAGGAAACGTCAATCGCAGTGCGCCAATGAAATTATGTCAGTCGTAAGCCGGATGTCAAGGCACGGAGCCGATAACCCGTCAACAATGCGGTTATCGGCTCCGCGCCTTTTGACAGGCCGGGCAGCGAGACAGAAACAAACCGTTCCCTTTTGATCCCGGCGGACGACTTGACAACGTGGTGCGCATACGAATATACTGAGGCTGTACTGGCACTAACGTGGGTTGCACCTGGGCCCACAACCCACATTCTTGTTTTTTGTTGCCGCTTCGCGGCGACAAGGTGCTAAACGACAGAGGGCGATACGGAGCAACAGACACGAGGTGAACGCCGTGGGAACCATCACCGACAGCGAGGCCGGCGGGAGGCCGAAGGAGCGCGTGATCCTCCATGTGGACATGGACGGCTTTTTCGCGTCGGTGGAGGCGCTGTCCCACCCCGAGACATTGGGCAGGCCCATGGCGGTCGCGGGCGACCCCGAGAACCGCCGCGGCATCATCCTGGCCAAAAACCAGCTCGCCAAAAAGGCCGGGGTCAAGACCGCCGAGCCCATCTGGCAGGCGCTGCGAAAATGCCCCGCGCTGATGCTGCTCCCGCCGCACCACGACCTGTACGCGCAGTACTGCGAGAAGGCCAACGAGATCTATGGGCGGTTCACCGACCGCGTGGAGCGGGCCGGCATCGACGAGAGCTACCTGGACATCACGGACACGCCCAAGCTGCGTGAACACGGCGACGGCGGCCGGGTGGCGGACGAGATCCGCGCCGCGGTCCGGGGCGAGCTGCGGCTGACCGTCTCGGTGGGCGTCAGCTTCTGTAAGGTGTTCGCCAAATTGGGCAGCGACCTGAACAAACCGGACGGCACCAGCGTCATCACGCGGGAAAATTATGCGCCCCGGCTGTACCCCCTGCCCGTCCGCGCCATGATGTTCGTCGGCGGCGCCACGGAAAAGACGCTGGCCCGCCTGGGCGTGCACACCATCGGGCAGCTCGCCGCCCTCGGCGAAGAGACCCTGACGGCCGTGCTCGGCAAACACGGCGCGCTGCTGTACCGCTACGCGCACGGCCTGGACGACGAACCCGTCCTGCGCGCGGAGGAACAGGAGGACATCAAGTCGGTGGGAAACGGCATGACCTTCCGGCGCGACCTCGTGAGCCGGGCCGACATCAGCCTGGGGCTGCGCACGCTGTCCGAGACCGTGGGATACCGGCTGCGAAAACACGGCAAAAAATGCGGCGGCGTGCAGGTGGCCATCAAAGACCCGGCGCTGAAAGTCATCGACAGACAGGCCCAGCTCGCACATCCGACCAATCTGGCCAAAACGATCTACGAGACGGCCATGGAGATCGTGGAGCGGTCGTGGAAGATCGGGACACCCATCCGCCTGCTGACGGTCACGGCCATCCACCTCACAGACGAGCGCGACGGCGGCCAGCTCAGCCTGTTTCACGACACGGCGGACACCGCCAAACAGGAGGCGCTGGAGCGGTCGCTGGACGCACTGAAGCAAAAATACGGCAAATCGGTGGTGAGACCCGCCTCCATCTTGAAAAACGACCTCGGCATCGAGGAGTAAAGCCTGACGTGGGTTGCCCCGGAGCCCACAACCCAAATTCTTGTTTTTTGTTGCCGCTTCGCGGCGACAAGGTACTATAGAATGCCCCCCGGTGTATCGATAGGCAATGTGGGGGTGTCGCAATGTCCTGTGTTTCATTTTGAATATATATTCAAAGTATTCAAAATTTATTCCCCTCGCCCGGACTGCCATTTTTCGTGATTTTTCCCATATTTTCTATGCATTTCCCGGCGCTTCTTCTGGCCTGCCGGCGCAAAAACTAGTTGCATATTTATTCAGCTTATGCTATCATACTCTCAGACTACAAAACAGGAGGCGCGGTATGAAACAGGTACGCAAGGCGGTGCTGGCCTACTCGGGGGGGCTGGACACCTCGATCATCATCCCCTGGCTGAAGGAAAACTATGGCTGTGAGGTCGTCGCGGTGGCCGCCGACGTGGGGCAGGGCGCGGAGCTCGACGGGCTTACGGAGAAGGCCAAGCGGACCGGGGCGTCCGCCTGCTTCATCGAGGACCTGCGGCAGACGTTCGCGGACGAGTACATCGTCCCCACCCTCCAGGCCGGCGCGGTCTACGAGGGACGCTACCTGCTGGGCACCTCGTTTGCCCGCCCCGTCATCGCCAAGCGCGTGGTGGAGATCGCGCTGCGCGAGGGCGCGGACGCCATCGCCCACGGTTGTACCGGCAAGGGCAACGACCAGGTGCGCTTCGAGCTGACGATCCAGGCCCTGGCCCCGCATATGACGATCATCGCCCCGTGGCGGGAATGGGACCTGCGCTCGCGCGAGGACGAGATCGCCTACGCCGAGGCGCGCGGCATCCCGCTGCCCATCACGCGGGAAACCAATTATTCTAAAGACAAAAATCTGTGGCATCTGTCCCACGAGGGGCTCGACCTGGAGGATCCGGCTTCGGAGCCGCTGTACGACAATATTCTCGAACTGGGCGTGACGCCGGAGAAAG
>JAITDM010000235.1 GCA_031282535.1 Oscillospiraceae bacterium | reverse complement strand
CGCGGTGCCCTTGATGCGCAAGGAAATGCGGGCGCTGCTGTGCGCCTTGATGCGGGTCGTCGGGATGGACGCCGTGGCCGGGAGGTCGTTGACCGACACATAATAGGTCTGGCCGCGCTGCCAGGCCGCGCGGGAGGGCAGGGAGACGGAGAACGCGCCCGTCTCGTCCGCCGTGATCTCCTGGAAGGCGTCCAGGTTCACAAAGTTCGGCGCCGCATCGTAGGCGCCCAGCAGCGTGAGCCGCGCGCCCGGCGCATAGCCCGTGCCCGTGACCGAGACGGTCCGCGACACACTGTCCGGCGCGACGGCGACGGTCGGGTTCGGGTTGACGGCGGGGTAGGCCCGGGCCAGAGAGAACAGCGCCAGCGCAATGATCTCGGAAACAGCCTTGTTCCGGGGCCGGCTGTAGTTGATGTCAAAGGTGTCGCCCGTCTTGTGGTAGAGGGTCTCAAAGCTGGTGCCCTTGCCGTTGCGCCGCCAGTCGTACTCCACGGCGTTCTTCATGTTGGGGAAGTCGTTGCCGGCCCGCGTGGCCTCCTGCACAAAGGCGTAGTGGTCGGTGGTCGTGTCGTAGCAGATGTTGAAATAGTCCATGTCAAAGCCGGTCTTCAGCGCCGCCAGGTACGAGTGGTTGAAGATCTCGTACTCCTGCGCGACGGCGACGGCCGCCGGCAGGTCCATCAGCCGGTCGTTGTTGGTCGGCAGCGTGCGCTCCAGCGCCTGTAAGCGCGTGTCGCTGATGTTCAGGAACATGTGGATGCAGTCGTCCTGATTCGTCGCGATCATGTCCATGTTGTAGTTCGCGACGAAATTGGCCCGGTCCTCATCCGTCATGTCCGCGCAGAAGCGCCGGGCGCCCGTGAGACCCGTCTCCTCGGCGTCGAAGCAGATGAAAACCAGATTGTAGTCAAACGGGACGTCCCGCAGCGCCCGCGCCAGCTCGACGACCATGATGACGCCCGACGCGTTGTCGTTCATGCCCGGCGTGCTGAGCTGCGAATCGAGATGGGCGGTGACGTAGACGTTCTTCTTGCTGCCGGTGGCCGAGGGGAGGACCGCCACGACGTTTTTGCCCAGCGAGGAGGTGTCCATCGTCACGGTGAGAGGGGTGTCGGCCCCGAGATCGGCCAGTACGGCGTGCGTCTCGTGGTAGAGGAGCGTCCCGACGGGAATCGTGACCGGCGGGTTGGGTGCGGGATTGGGATTGGATTCAGACGGAGTTACGGACAAGGTCGTGTTGCCGATCCGGCTGTAGGAGGTGTTGCCGTCGTCGCGGGGGCGGAAGTACTCAAAGAGGACAGCGCCCGCGCCCGCGGCCTGGAGCGCCCGCGCGGCGGCGTAGTACCGCGCCGCGTTCGGCGCGCTTGTGCCCTCCATCGTGACAAACACGGCTTTTCCCGCGTAATCGGTGCCGGCCGGGACGGTCAGGTCCTGCCCCACATTGGCCCACGGCGTAACGGCCGCGCCGGTGAGGGACAAATTGACGTTCCGGGTCGCCTGGTAGACGGTGTCCGCGTTGTAGGTGGGCCCGTAGAAGATGTACTTCTTGCCAAACACCGTCAGGCTCCCGTTGACATAGGAACTCACGACGCCGCTGGCGTTTTGCGTGACAAATTCATGCACATAGGGCGCATACCCGGCCTTGGTGAACTCGCTCAGCAGGTAGTCCACCGTCATGTCCCGCCGGAACGTGGCGGTGTAGCGGTTGCCAATGCCCTCGGTGATGTCTCTGGCCATCCGCTCCGCGTTGTCGTAGTCGATCCGGGCCAGGAACGCCGCCTCCTGCGGGGTGAGGGTGGGGGTGGCGGGCGCGAGCGCGCCGGCGGGGAGGGTCAGCAGGGAGAACAGCAGGGTGAGGGCCAACAGGGCCGACAGCAGTCGTGAGCGTCTCTTCATGGAACTTCCCTCTCTTTCATTTCTGCTTTGATTTCTCTTAAATATCGTCAACGGGGCCCCCACCGGAGAGCCCCGTTGCCCGCAACACGAAAAATATGAATAATGAACAAATAAATATGAATTCTAAGGTATTCCGTCAGATCACCGCCTGGAGGAAGGTGCGCAGACGGTCGCTGCCGGGGTTGTCGAAGAGCTGCTCGGGCGGGCCCTCCTCGACGATCCGCGCCATGTCCATGAAGATGACCCGCTCCGCCACCTCGCGGGCGAACCCCATCTCATGGGTGACGAGCACCATCGTGTGCCCCGCCGCTGCCAATTCGCGGATGACGCGCAGCACCTCGCCCGTGACCTCCGGGTCCAGCGCCGAGGTCGGCTCGTCAAACAGCAACACGGAGGGACGCATTGCCAAAGCCCGGGCGATGGCGATGCGCTGTTTTTGCCCGCCGGAGAGCTGGCCGGGGTAGGCGCCGGCCTTGTGTTCCAGCCCCACGACGCGCAGCAGCTCCATTGCGCGCGCGCGCACCTCTGCCGCCGGCTCTTTTTTGATCCGGATCGGCGCGATGGTGATGTTTTCGAGGCAGGTGAGGTGCCCAAACAGGTTGAAGTGCTGGAACACCATGGCTGTGTGCAGGATGAGGCGGCGGATCTCGGCGTCCTTCCGGTAGCGCGCCCGCCCCCCCTCCGTCTCCACCAGGGGCTCGCCGTCGATGGCGACGCGGCCGGAGTCGATGAGCTCCAGGTGGTTGAGACAGCGCAGCAGCGTCGATTTGCCGGACCCGGACGACCCGATGATGGCGACCTGCTCGCCCGACTTCACCCGGAGCGTCACATCGTCCAGCGCCGGCACCCCCGCGTATGTCTTGGTAATATTTTCCATTTCCACGATGTATCCCATGACAGTGTCCTCTTTCTTCCAAATCCCAAATCGAAAATCTTACATCCTACCGTGGGTTGCCCCAGGGCCCACAACCCAAATTCTTGTTTTTTGCGGCCGCTTCACGGCCACAAGGTACGAACCCCAAAACAAGATCCAACAATTCTCCATTCTCCATTCTCAATTCTCCATTGGCCGTATAGAACGGCCCGCAGGGCCGTTCTATACGGCTTCCTGCTCGTGCCGGGAAAAGCGCCGTTCCAGGCGGCGGTAGAGCATCGTCAGGATGAGCGTGACGATCAGGTAGGCGAGCGCCGCCAGCAGGTAGCCGAGGGTGTTGCTGTCGCGGTTGGCCGCGTCCTTCGCCACCTTGAGCAGCTCGGGGACGGCGATCACGTTGACGAGCGCCGTGTCCTTCACGAGGGTGATGGTCTCGTTCGACACCGGCGGGATGATCCGGCGGATCGTCTGCGGGATGATGATCTGAAACATCGTCTGCCCGCGTGTGAACCCCAGCGTCTTGGCCGCCTCATACTGGCCGCGGTCGATCGACTGAATGCCGGCCCGGTAGATCTCCGAGAAATACGCCGCGTAATTGAGCGTAAAAGTCAGAACCGCCGCCGGAAAACGGTCGAAGCGCAGAAACAGCCAACCGGTGTTGTTGGCGATGATGCCGAGGCCATAGTAAAAGAAGAAGAGCTGGAGCATCAGGGGCGTACCGCGGAACACCCAGACGTACAGCTTGCACAGGAGCTGAAACGGCGGAAACCGCGAGATGTTCCCCAGCGCGATCGGAAGCCCGAGCGGCACCGCCAGCAGCAGCGTCAGCCCGAACAGTTTGAGAGTCTCCACCAGGCCGTTCAGCAGTGCCGGCCCCAATGTGACGGTATAATCAAAAAAAGACGTCAATGTCCGTACCGCCTTTCCGCGCCGGGGCGCCCGACGCGGCCAAAAGTCTCCGCGGCCAAAAGGGGAGGCCCGGGCGCCCCGCCGCGGGAGGGGGTCGCCCGGGCCGGGGGATCAGATGTCCAGCAGCAGGTCCTCGCCGAACCAGGCGTTGCCGATTTCGGCGCCCTTGCCGCTCGCCTTCACGGCCCGCAGGGCCTCTTCGACCTGTGCGCAGAGCGCGGTGTCTTCCTTGCGGAAGCCGATGACGTAGTAGTCGTCGCCGAAGTCGACGGAGGCGACGTTCAGCTTTGTGGCGAGCTTGCTGTTTTTGTACTGCCCGAGCACCTCGTCGACGATCATCACGTCGATGCGGCCGGCCTGCATGTCGAGGATGCACTCGTCATAAGTACGGTACTCGGACAGGTTGGCCTCGATCGAGGCATAGATCGGGTCGGCCTGTACGACTTCCAGCGCCGAGGACTCGGCCTGCGTGCCGACCTTGAAGTCCGCGAGCTGCTCCTTCGAGGTGATCTGCACGTCGGGGTTTGTCATGATGACGATGCGGTTGTTCAGATAGTTCTTCGAGAGGGTCATGCTCTCTTCGCGCTCCGGGGTCCGGGACATGCCGTTCCAGATGCAGTCGATGTTGCGGGAGGAGAGCTCCATCTCCTTGGCGTCCCAGTCGATGGGCTGGAAGGTGATCTTGACGCCCAGTTCCTCGCCCACGGCGGTCGCGAGGTCGATGTCAAAGCCGACCAGGTTGCCGGCTTCGTCGCGGAACCCCATCGGGGCGAAGGTGTCGTCGAGCCCGACGATCAGCTCTTCCGGGAGATCGGCCTTCGGATCGGCATTCGACTCCGTGGGGGCGCACCCGGCCGTCAGGGCCAGGCAGAGGACAAAAGACAGCAGACAGGCAATGCGTTTCATCTTTTCCACTCCAGACTTTCAAAAAATAGGGAAAACGGAAAAAATGCAAAGAGACAAAAACGTTTACGGCGTCGCCCCTTTGCACCCATTATTCTACTATAGTGTGACAGGATAAGTCAAGAAAGAAATGAGAAAAATTTCATCCGGCCGGCGGCGCGGCCCAAACCCGTGCAGCCGCACCGGACGGAACTTGCAAAACCCGCCCGCCCGGCGCGGGTAGGGAGGGTAGGGGCGTTGCAGGCAACGCCCCTACAGGGATATGTTGTGCCTTGGGATACCCCCGTCAGGGGTCGACGGACCGCAGCGCGCCGGTCTCGGCCTCGACGGCCGCGAGCAGGGAACCGTCGGTGACGGACCGGCGGACCGCCAGGATGTCCGGCGTCAGGATCCGGTCCTCCTCCAGCCGGGGGACGAGGGTGCGGAGGTGGCGGTGGGCCGCGGCGGTGCCCGCGCCGGGCGCCATCGGGGCGAGGAAATCCACCCCCTGGGCGGCCGCCATCAGCTCGATCGCGAGGACATACTTGACGTTGTCCAAAATCTCCCGCGCCTGCCGGGCGGCGATCGTGCCCATGCTGACGTGGTCCTCCTGGTTGGCCGAGGTGGGGATCGAATCCGCCGACGCCGGGTGGGCGAGCACTTTGTTTTCCGACACCAGCGAGGCCGCGGTGTACTGTAAGATCATGAACCCCGAGTTGACGCCGGGGTAGGCCGTGAGGAACGAGGGCAGCGCGCTCAGGTTGGGGTCGACCAGCCGGTTGATGCGGCGTTCCGAGATGTTCCCGAGCTCCGAGAGCGCCACCTTCAGGTGGTCCATCACGAGCGCGACCGGCTGACCGTGGAAGTTGCCGCCCGAGAGGATCTCGCCCGTGTCCGGCATGACCAGCGGGTTGTCCGTCACCGCGTTCATCTCCACCCGCAGGGTTTCGAGCGCCCGCCGCAGCGCGTCCCGGGAGGCGCCGTGTACCTGCGGCACACAGCGCAGGGAGTAGGCGTCCTGCACCTTGTCGCAGTCGATGTGGCTCTGGATGATCTGGCTGCCTTGCGTCAGCGCCAGCACGTTGTCCGCGCTCTCGCGCTGGCCGGGGTACGGCCGCACCGCCGCGATGCGCGGGTCGAAGGCCGTGCGCGTGCCGCGCAGGGCCTCCAGCGACAGCGCCGCCGCGACGTCGGCGATCTTGCAGAGCGCGATGGCGTCGTGGCAGACCAGCGCGGCGACGGCCGTCATGACCTGTGTGCCGTTGATCAGCGCCAGCCCCTCCTTGCCCGCCAGGGAGAGAGGGCTGAGCCCCGCCGCGCGCAGGGCGGGCCCGCTCGGGACGATGCGGCCGTCCTGCACCACCGAGCCCTCGCCCAGCAGCACGGCGGCCATGTGGGAGAGCGGGGCCAGGTCCCCGCTGGCGCCCACGGAACCCTTGGCGGGCACGACGGGGTAGATGTCGCGGTTCAGGAGCTCCACCAACATCTGGACCGTCGAGGTCCGAATGCCCGAGTACCCCCGGGCCAGCGAGTTGACCCGCAGCAGCATGGCCGCGCGCACGACGTCCTCCGGCAGATGCGGCCCCACGCCGGAGCAGTGGCTGAGGATCAGGTTGCGCTGGAGGGTCTCCCGCTCCTGTGGGGAGATGAAGATTTTGCTGAGCTCGCCGAAGCCCGTGTTGATGCCGTAGACCGGCCGGTCGGAGGCCAGGATCTCGTCCACCCAGCGGCGGCTGGCGTCCATCCGCGCCCGCACGCTGTCGGACAGCGCCACCCGCGCCCGCTCCCGGGCCACCTGCACCACCCCTGGCAGCCCCAGATTTCCTTCCGTGATTGTCAGCATGTTCTTCTTCTCCTCAAATACGTATGATAGGTAAATTATGCCAGGGAGAAATCGCCCCAGAACTCCAGGTCGCCCGTCGTGCCCTCCGCGATCCGCGTGACCCGCACGCCTTTGGCGTCATACCAGTCGAAGCCCGCGTACCCGTTCAGCGCCGGCGCTTTCAGCCGGATCGGCGTGTCGATGATCGTATAGGTGCCCGGGTTCAAGGTCGGGCTCACCGGGTCCCCGCTCAGCATGTGGTAGGTGATCGTGTAGACGTCCGGCTTGTTGGGGTTGTCGGGCCCGCCGTCGCCCCACTTGGCCCAGTAGTCGCGGTCGTCCGTGCCGCCCGCCTCGATGGACGAGACCCGCACCGTGTACCCCGGGTCCGCGTACCAGCCGTCGAACGTGTATCCGGGCCGGCCCTTCAGATCCGACAGGACCAGCGGCGCGCTGGAGATCGTGTAGGACGTCGGGTTCGGGTTTGGCGCGCCCTGTGCGTTGTGATAGGTGATCGTGTAGACGTCGGCGCCGCTCCATTTGGCCCAGAGGGTGCGGTGGCCCGTGCCGCCCGCCTCGATCTTTGCCGCCGGCGTCGTGTAGGCGCCGTCCGCGTACCAGCCCTCGAAGGTATATCCGGCCAGCACCAGGGGTTTTAGCGAACGCGGCGTGTCGATGATCGTGTAGGACGTCGGATTCGGGTTCGCCGCGCCGTTCAGGTTCTGATAGGTGATGGTGTAGACGTCCGGCTTGTTGGGGGTGTCGGACCCGCCGTCGCCCCACTTGGCCCAGTAGTCGCGGTCTTCGAGGCCGCCCGCCTCAATCCCCGTGACTTTCACCGTGTAGCCCGCGTCCGCGTACCAGCCCGTGAACGTGTAGCCGGGGCGGCCCGTCAGCCCCTGCAGGGCCGCCGGCGTGTCGAGGACCGTGTACGACGCCGGGTTCGGATTGGGCACGCCGTTTACGTTGTGGTAGACGATCTCATATTCGACCGGCCGGTCGTAGTGATAGGCGAGGGTCAGATCCCCGACCGGCAGCGGGAGGTAATATTCATGTACGATGCCGTGGACGATCTCGATCCTGCCGTCGACCTGCTCGTTCACCAGGGAGACGAGGGCCGGCAGCGTCGCCGCGGAGAGGTCCCACGTGACCACCCGGTCGTCGATGACCTCCGACCCCGTCAGCGTGACGGAAGTCAGCGCGAAACCCGCGAACTGCTGCGGGGGGGCGGTGAGACGCTGGGGCGACGGGACGGGCGCCTGATACAAATTGATCGGTCCGATCACCGTCGGGGCGGGCCGCTGCGCCGCCGGGATGGCGCCCTCGTAGGCCACCGTCAGTTTGCTCACGCCGTACACCACGACGGGCACGTCAAAATTCTGCACCTGGGGCTTGCCGTCCACGTCCACGTAGGACAGCGTGGTCGGCCCGTTGGTGGGCAGGGGGAGGTTCTTGCTGGCCTCCGGGTTCGCCAGCCGCACGCGGTACGTGAGCGTGGCCGCCCCGTCCACATGGCTGGCCAGTTCCCAGACCAGCGTCGGCTTCCCGTCGCGCGTCTCCAGGACCACCGTGCCCTGCGAGGCCGCGACATAACCGTCCACCGCGCCCGACGCGGGCAGAGGCGCGCCCGTCGCCGACAGGAACACAAAGCCGTCTCCCACGGGGTCCACCACGACGCCGGACTGGACGCCGGCGATGATGATCGCCTCCACGATGTCCGCAAACACCTGGGAAACATTGGAATCTGTGGCCGCATAGTAACCGGCGTTTTGAATCTCTTTCAGCAGGTTGGTCGCCGAGGTGGTGGTCTCCAGCCCGATGGTGATCAGCTGGCCGTCCGCGTGCGCCTTGTAGTTGTTCGCCGAGGTGCGCGCGGCGGAGGTGTTGGTCGCCTGCCCGTCCGTCAGCAGCACGATGTATTTCAGGCTGTACTCGCTCGTCCGCGCCGAATTATAGAGCTCGTTGTGGGCGTGGTCGATGCCCAAGTTCATATAGGTGGAGGCGTTGGTATCGGAGAACGCCTCTATGATCGCGTTCTTCGCGGCCGTGACGCCGTCCGCGGCGACCGCGCCGGCGTTGCGGACATTTGACAGCGGCAGCACCAGTCTGGACGACGTGGCGTTGTTGGAGGCGAACTGCACGACGCCGATCCGGACCCGCCCCAGCAGCCTTTCGTTGGAAGAGAGCGCGTCGACCATGCTGATGGCGGCCGCCCGCACCGCGTTGCGCCGCGCGGTCGTCATGGAGTCGGATCTGTCGAGCGTCAGCATGATGTCCAGATCGAGGATCGGCGTGTAGATCGTCGAATCGCTCTTGATGGCCAGCGTGACCTCCCACTCGTTGTCGCCGAGGCGGACGGCCGTCTTCTCCAGCTCGATCGGGTCCACAATGATGCCCAGCGACTCGTAGTACGCCCTGATGGTCTGTGTGCCCGGCACGTAGAAGCCCTCTGTCGGCTGGTTGACCACGCGGCGGTACCCGTCCACCGACGGGAGGGGAATGGAGAACGGCTGGTCGGGCCAACAGTAGCCGCGCTGGTCCGGCAGGATGTTGTTCATCGGCGTCTCCGGCTGGGTCGCCGTCGCCGTCGACCAATATTGGATGACATAACGCCCCAGCGGTGCTTTCTCAATATTGGAAATTATTTTTCCCGCAAATGAGAAATCCTCTCTGGTGTTGGCCTCCCTGTCATACTCCGTGATGTTCAGGTTGGTGAATTTCCCGTTCGAGGCGGTGGTGCCGGCGATCGTGATGGGCGCGGCGTCCCAGTTGGTCCAATACGCGGCCGGCCGGGCGTAGGCCCCGTCCGCCGGCGGGAGCGCGCCCTGTACGGCGTCCCACCGGGCGAGCCCGGCGCCTATGTAGAGGAAGCTCTTGCCGGACGTGAAGTTCCAGGTGCGCGCGCCGGCGTTGGTGCTCGTACCGCTCTGGTACACGAGGAACGACCGGGGGTACCTGATCGAGATGTTCCCTCCGGTGCTGACGACGGGGAGCGTGTTGCTGGCGGTGTTGTTCTCGCTCACCACCACAAAGTTCGCATTGTCCTCAATGATGAGATTGCCGCCCACGCGCAGCAGGGCGGTGCTCGCGATGGCGCCGCTCGCCCGCAGGTCGAACGTGGCGCCGGGGCCCACCGTCAGGCTGGACAGGTTGGCGGAGGTAAACCGCCGGTTGCCCCGGTAGGCAAACGAGGCGCCGCTCTCCACCCGGAAGACGGGCGTCGTGGTGACGAACAGACCCTGCGCACGGTTGTCCCGCGCGGAAACCTGCGTGCCCGCGCCGCGCACGGTCACCGTCTCGAAGCCGGCGAACAGGGCGGAGGTGCTCGAACCCGTGTCCTCCCGGACGAGGGTCACGTCCCCTTCGAAAATGAGGTCGCTGCCCCCGTCGATCAGTTCTGCCGCGGTGTCCCCCGTGTTGCCCGGCCGCGTGATCGTGACGTCCACCGGCTGGCGGGCGCCGTTGAAAATGATGTTCGAGGCGCTGGCGACGGTGGCCAGCTGCGGCCCCGCAAACGTCAGACCGTCAAAGACGACCGTGACCGCGCGGGTGCTCGACAGGTTCAGGATCCCGTAGCTGCTGTGGAAGTCCGGCACGTTCCAGTCCCGGTAGGTGATCTGCGTCAGGTTGCTGCCGGAGGAGCTGCCCGCAAACCGGATGACGTTGTTGCCCGTCCGGGTGGTGCCGAACGTATACCCTTTGGCGTTGACCGTGAGCTCGGGGAAATCCCGGCTCGGCGCGATGGTGATGAGGGCCTCCGTGTTGTTGGTGCCGCCGTAGGCGAGGTTTGCGCCGAACTCTATGTAGGCGTACTTCGCGCTCTGCAGCGCCGCCTTCAGGGCCGCGTAGGTGTAGACCACGACGGACTGCCCCACGGCCGCGGGGTTCACCGGGTTCTCGACGGACTCGACGCCCGTCCAGCTGCCG
>JAITDM010000131.1 GCA_031282535.1 Oscillospiraceae bacterium | reverse complement strand
GTACGTCCCCTTGACACGTTTTGTCCCAAACGGCATGCAAAATTTTTACGAACGTGCGAAATGCGGTGGGCAGCGCCAGGGCGGAGAAGTCCTCCGGGGCGGCCCAGAGGTGGCCCTCCGGGGCCGGGGCGGCGGGGGTGCGGCAGAGATGACCCTCCATCTGCCAGCGGATGTGCGTGAAGACGTGCTCCGCTTTGCCGCAGGGCTCGTCGGACAGCAGAGGAATCCCCGCCACGGGCGCGGCGGGGAACTCCCAGAGCCCGCGCAGCAGCGCCTCGGTGCGGCGGCGCATCAGTACGCGGCCCCCCGGGTCCAGCAGCAGGTAGACCGGGCGCTTCTCCACACGCTGCGGCTTCTTCGGAGACTTTACCGGCAGCGCATGCGTCCGCCCCGCCCGGTGCGCGCCGCAAAACGGCGCCGCCGGACACGCGCCGCAGCGCGGCGCGGCCGGCAGACAGAGCAGGGCGCCGAGCTCCATGAGCGCCTGCGTCATGTCCCCCGGCCTGTCGTCCGGCATGAGCGACAACACCCACGCCCGCGCCCGCGCCCGGGCCTCCGGCAGCGTCACGTCGGTGTCGTCACATCGAATCCGGGCGTGTACGCGCAGCACATTGCCGTCGACGGCGGGCGCCTTTTGCCCGAAAGCAATAGATAAAATGGCCCCCGCCGTGTAGTCGCCAATGCCGGGCAGCCGCCGGAGCGCGTCCGGATCGTCCGGCACACGGCCCCCGTGCTCAGCCATGACGCAAACAGCCGCGCGGCGCAGATTGCGCGCGCGGCTGTAATAGCCAAGCCCCTCCCACGCCTTGAGCACGTCGTGCTCGTCGGCGGCGGCCAGATCGGCCACCGTGGGGAAACGGGCCGTAAACGCTGTGAAATAGGGGAGCAGCGCCGTGATCCGGGTCTGCTGCGCCATGATCTCTGATAACCAGATGTAATATGGATCCTTGGTATTCCGAAATGGCAACACCCGCCGCGCAGCCTCGTACCACGTGAGCAGCGCCTCGGTCAGACCGGCGTCCGTCAACGGACCGGCCTCCTCCTGGGCAGAGCGGGCAGGCTGGGCTGAAGCGCCGTCAGCGTCACTTTCTCGTCCCGGGCGGTGGCGTCCACGCCGAGAAGACCGCCCGCGTAGTGGTCGATGATCAGCACCGCGATGGCGTCCTCCACTTCCTTTTGGATCAACCGGCGCAGGTTGCGCGCGCCGTACTTCACCGTGTAGGACTTTTCCACCAGGTACAAGACCAGCGCGTCGTCGTAGGTGAGCGTCATGCCGCGCTCCGCCATCGCGGCGGCGAGCTCGTCCAGCATGATCCGCGCGATCCGGCAAAAATCTTCCTTCGTGAGCTGGTTGAAGGAGATGATCTCGTCGATGCGGTTGATGAACTCGGGCCGCATGATGTCCGAGAGCGCCTTCATCGCCTTCTCTTTGCCCTGCTCGGTGAGCGTGCGGCCGAAACCGACGGAGCCGTCGCGGCGGTCGGAGCCCGCGTTGGAAGTCATGACGATCAGCGTGTTCTCAAAGTTGACCTCGCGGCCGTGCGCGTCGGTGATGCGGCCGTCGTCCAAAATCTGCAGCAGGATGTTGAGCACGTCCGGATGCGCCTTCTCAATCTCGTCGAACAGGATGACGGAATACGGCTTGCGCCGGATCTTCTCGGTGAGCTGGCCGGCCTCGTCGTACCCCACGTAACCCGGCGGCGCGCCGATGATCCGGGAGACCGAGTGCTTCTCCATGAACTCCGACATGTCGAGGCGGATCAGCGACTCCGGCTGGTTGAAGAGATCCTGCGCCAGACATTTGACAAGCTCCGTCTTCCCCACGCCCGTGGGGCCGACAAAGATGAAAGAGACCGGCTTGTGCTTGCCCGAGATGCCCACGCGGCCGCGCCGGATGGCGGCGGCCACGGCGGCGATGGCCTCGTTTTGCCCGATGATGCGCTTCCGGAGGCGGTCCTCCAGCAGGGCCAGCCGTTTGTACTCCTGCTCCTCGATGCGGGACGCCGGGATCTTCGTCCACTGCTCGATGACCCGGGCCAGATGCGGCACGGTGAGCGACGGCGGGCCGCTCTTTGTCACTTCCTCAAGCTGCCGGAGGGAGACCATCTCGCGGCTCTTCAGCACCGCCAGACGCTCGTACTCCGCCGGCGCGTTGTCCGTGATGAGATGCTCCCGCTCGCGGCGGATGGACTCGATCTCCTTGCGGAGTTGGTCTGCCCGGTGGATGGCCGGCGTCTTCAGGTTGACGTCGGAACAGGCCTCGTCGATCAGATCGATGGCCTTGTCGGGCAGAAAACGGTCGGTGATGTAGCGCTCCGACAGCAGCACCGCCTGGCGGGCCACCTCGGGGGGGATCATGACGCCGTGGAACATCTCGTAGTAGTGGGCGATGCCCCGGATGATCTCCACGGTCTCGTCCACCGAAGGCTCGGACACCGTCACCGGCTGAAAACGCCGCTCCAGCGCCGAATCCTTCTCTATGTGCCGGCGGTATTCCGAGAAGGTGGTGGCGCCGATCACCTGGATCTCCCCGCGGGAGAGAGCGGGTTTTAAGATGTTGGCGGCGTTCATCGAACCCTCCGCGTCCCCGGCGCCCACAATGTTGTGCACCTCGTCGATGACGAGGATGATGTTGCCGAGGCGGCGGATCTCTTCGATCAGCCCCTTCATGCGGGACTCAAATTGGCCCCTGAACTGCGTGCCGGCCACCAGCGCCGTGAGGTCGAGCAGATACACTTCTTTGTCCGCCAGTTTGCCCGGCACATCCCCGTCGGCGATGCGCAGGGCGAGCCCCTCGGCGATGGCCGTCTTGCCCACGCCCGGCTCCCCGACGAGGCAGGGATTGTTCTTCTGCCGCCGGTTTAAAATCTGCACCACGCGCTCGATCTCGGCGGTGCGGCCCACAATGCGGTCCAGATGGCCCTCCTTGGCCCGCTGCGTCAGCGAGATGCAATAATTTTCCAAATATTTCCTTTTCAGACCGCGCGATTCGCCGCCGCTCTCCCGGCGCTCGGGGTCCCGCGCCGGACGGATGGGGCTCTCGCCGGTGTTGTCGGAGGACATGTTGCCAAACAGGCGGTTCAAAAACGGGAAGGTGGCGGTTTTGCCCTCCTCCTCCTCGTCCGGACCGGCGCCGGGCGACAGTCCGGACATTTCGTTCATGTCTCCAAGGGCATCCATCATCTCCTGGGAGAGGTTGTCGAGGTCGTCGTCCGAGATGCCCATGCGGTCGATCATGTCGCCCACGGGTTTGATGCCGAGCTCTTTGGCGCATTTGAGGCAGATGCCCTCATTGTGCGTCTTGCCGTTTTCTATTTTGGTAATAAAAACAACGGCCACCTTTTTTTTGCAACGGGAGCACAGGGTTGGCTGCATATAGAAGTCTCCTTTGGTTCCAAGAAGGGGTGATCTGACGGGACGCCCGTCAGTGCTTTTCCGGCCGGGTCAGTGCAAGGAACCGGCGCAGATAGAGGAGGAGTGCGAGGACGGAACAGGCGGTGGCCGCCGAGATGAGGACCAGCTGTATCGTCGCGGTCAGCGCGGCGCCAAAGACGAGGATGATCAAACAGACGACGAAAAACAGCACGGCGGAAAATTTCCCAAATCCTTCTGACGGAGGCACGTCGTTGATCTTCTTATATTGCAGGATGGCGCCGACGCCCATCAGGAGCTCTTTGAGGAAGAACACGCCGGCGGCCCACCACACAATCGGGTTGTCGAGGGCGATGCAAAAGACGACCATCGCGGCCATCAGCTTGTCGGCCATCGGGTCGATCACGCGGCCAAGCCGGGTGATCATATGGAGACGCCTGGCCAGAATGCCGTCCAGCACGTCGGTGGCCGAGGCCAGCGCGTAGACGCCGGCTGCCCACAGATGGGCGCTTGGGAGTGCGGAAAAATAGACGAAGGGAAAGACGGGGACCAGGGCCAGGCGCACCAGGGAGAGCAAATTTGGAAGGTTCACGTCAGCATCAGCCCCCATATGATACAATCGAAAGAACTTGTGTCCGCGCCCAGCGGCGTGGCGAAATTTTCCGGCCGCCGCAGCCTGTTTGAGCGCTGTCACAGTGCGGGTTGTGTTTTGCGGTCGTGCCAGGGCGAATTATGATGCGCCCCTGCCCTTACGAGAGAAAGAGGGCGAGCGGGTTTGTCTGCACGAAAAAGCGCGTGAGCACCGTCTCGCCGATCAGCTCGGCCGGGATCAATATGCCCAGAAAACGCAGTCCCCATCCGATGGCAAACAGGATCAGGCAGCCGTGCGCAAATCCGGCGACAAGGCCGCCCACCGTGTCGAGCGTCTTGAGGCCCGGCGTGTCGAACATCATGCCGATGAAATGCGTGAGCAAGGTGAGCAGCAGCGCGATGACCGCCAGGAAGAAGAGAAACAGGAACACCCACGAAAGCGTGCGGATGAAGACGGCCGAGATACCCGCGCGGACGGACACGCCGGCGTCGTCCATAAACGCGATCACCTTGTCGGCCAGGACGTCCACCTCTTTGTCCGAGACGCCGAGCAGCGAAAACGCCTTTCGGGCGACGGCGAGCGCGTGCGCCTCGGAGCCTGTGTCGCTGTCCTCGGACCGGGCGGCCTCCTCCGTGGCGTCGTCCGTCACCCAGTCGAGGAGGGGATGGATCCGTTCCGTGACAGGGTCCACAAAGCGCTCGGAGAGGAAGGAGGCGCCCCATAGGGCGACGATCAGGATCAGGAATCCGGACAATGACAAAATGAGTCCTTTGCGGTAACCCTGCCAAACGCAGAAAGCCAGAATGAGTAAAATCAACAGATCCAGCACAACTGGGGTCAATGCAGTCACCCGCTCTCTCTAGCACCTTGTTGCCGCGAAGAGGCAACAAAAAATAAGAATTTGGGTTGTGGGTCGCAGGTGCAACCCACGTTAGGAATGCGCGGACACCCGGAAGAAGGGCTCAGGGCCGGTATACACGGGCGCCGGTTTGGGCCAGCAGCAGCGCGCTTCCGTCGGCGCGCGTCAAAAGATACCGCGCCGCCTCGTCGGTCAGCGCCGGTCCGGTGGGTTTTAGGTCCGCGTCGTAGACATGGGCTGCGTCCGCCGAGAGGAGGCCGACAAAGCGGCCCGCCGCCGACAGGGCGTCCGGCGTCCCGTCGAGGAACACGGAGGCCCGGGGGCCGTCCGGCGACACCGAGAGGAGCTCCGGCCGTCCGCCGACGCGGTCGGCGTCCCCCAGACAGACCGCGATGAAATCGTCCCCGGCGTCAAACGCCAGCAGACTGCGGGCGCCGAAGGCGTAGGACCCGGCCGCCGCGCCGTCGCCGCTGTAGAACAAGAGCTCGCTCTCGGTGACCACGCAGAACAGGTCGGGCGCCAGCGCGTATACGGCGAGCGGCAGGACGTCCGGCAGGTCGACCTGGAGCAGGGGTTCGTCCGCGCCGGTGTCAAACAGCAGCACGCGGCCGAGAAACGCGCCATCCTCCTGCCCGGCCGAGACCACGCAGAGCCGTTTGCCGGAGGGGGAGAGCACGGCGTCCAGCACGTAGCGGTCGGAGGAATACCACTTGAAGACCTCGTCGAAACGCGTGTTCAGCACCGTCACAACAGACGCCGAGCTGCGCTCCCGGCTGACGACGACGGTCTCGCCCCGCGGGTTCATCGAGGCGTTGAAGAGAATGTCCGGCCAGGTGCGCGTGGAGAGGGTGGTGTGCGCGTCGGCCCAGAGCAGGGCGGTGCCGCCGCGGTCGTAGGCCAGGACCGTGCGGTCCGAGACCGCCAGCGCCGGTTCCTTGAGAAAGCAGTCGGTCGCGTATGTCTGCCGCCCGGACGGGCCGTACAGGACCAGCCGGCTGTCCGACAGAAGCGCGAGCCCTTTTTGAAAAACGGCGAAGCGGGTCAGCATGTAGTCGTCGTACACGAAGGTGTCGGACGTCTCCTCCGGTTCCCCGCCGAAGGCGGTGCGCAGCTGCGAAAAAAGCCCCGCGAAGGTGTCGGCCGTGAGTTGGTCGCGGTAGGTGACAAAGC
>JAITDM010000248.1 GCA_031282535.1 Oscillospiraceae bacterium | reverse complement strand
CCGCGGCCACCATCGCGCGCGCCGGGGCGTAAGGTTTGTCGAGGTAAAAGGAAGTCGCCGGCAGCAGGCAGGCGATCACGCCGGCGCGCGCCAGCGCGCGGATGCCGTCGCCGGAGGCGCGGATCAGATGCTCCGCCGAGACACAGCCGGCCCGGGCGGCCAGCGCGGCCCCGCCGCCGTCCTCCAGTTCGTCCACATGGGCCTTGAGGCCCAGCCCGAGCGCGCCGGCGCGCGCCAAAATGCGCGCCGACTCGTCCGCGGTGAAGGCGCCGACGTCGCAGAACACGTCGCAAAACGACGCGAGAGACGCGTCCGCGACCTGCGGCAGCACGACGTCGCAGACAAAGTCCACATAGTCCGCGCGCCGGTCGGCGAACTCCGCCGGTACGGCGTGGGCGCCCAAAAAGGTCGAAATGAGCGACACCGGCTGGAGGTCCCGCAGCCGCCGCACGGCCCGGAGCTGTTTCAGCTCCGTTTCGAGGTCCAGCCCATAGCCGCTCTTGCACTCGCAGGTGGTGGTCCCGTGGCGCAGCATGTCGCCCAGCAGGGTGCGGGCCTTGTCCACGAGCGCGTCCTCGCTGGCCGCGCGGGTGTGCGTCACGGTGCTGAGGATCCCGCCGCCGCCGCGCAAAATGTCGAGATAGGAGGCGCCCGCGCGCCGGAGCGCCAGTTCCCGCTGGCGCCACCCGCCGAAGACAAGGTGGGTGTGCGCGTCCACCAGGCCCGGCGTGACGAGCCGGCCGCCGCAGTCGAAGGTGCGCGCCGCCGCCGGCGCCCCGCCGGACGGCCCCGCGTAGACGACGCGGCCGTCCGCGACGGCGACCGCCGCGTCCGGCAGCAGGAGGATCTCCCCCTGCGCCGCCCCCGCCCGGGCCGCCGCCCCCAAGGGCGTCGCCAAACACCCGATGTTGGTAAAACAAAACGCCGCCATCAAACAACCCCCCAAAAACGGCGAACTGACAATTCCCAGCTGAAAATTCTCAATTCTCAATGCTCAATTGTTTCGTCGTTCGGCGGATCAGGTCCTCGTCGGGGATCGTCGGCAGGGTGATCTGGGCCGCCGCGCCCTGCTTGGCGTTGTAGGCGGCCGCGGTCTCCAGCGAGGCCGGGTTGCGCGCCCAGGCGCGTCGCGCGACGCCGCCCATCACGTCCCACATCACCGCCGAAGAGAGGATCCGGTCGACGCGCGCGCTGCCGTCCAGCACCATGCCGAAGCCGCCGTTGATCGCCCGGCCGACCCCCACGCCGCCGCCGTTGTGCAGCGCCACGAGGCTCATGCCGCGCGCGCAGTTGCCCGCGAAGCACTGCGTCGCCATGTCGGCCATCACGTTGGATCCATCCCGGATATTGGAAGTTTCCCGAAAAGGAGAATCCGTGCCGCCCACGTCGTGGTGGTCGCGGCCCAGCATCACGGGGCCGATCTCGCCGTTTCTGACCATCTCGTTGAATTTGAGCGCGATGGCCGTGCGACCCTCGGCGTCCTGGTAGAGGATGCGCGCCTGCGTCCCGACGACCAGCCGGTTCTTCTCCGCGTCGCGGATCCAGATGTAGTTGTCGCGGTCCTGCCCGCGCCGGTTCGGGTCGATGCAGTCCATCGCCGCCCGGTCCGTTTTGTGCAGGTCCTCCGGGTCCCCGCTGAGGCACACCCAGCGGAAGGGGCCGTAGCCGTAGTCGAAGAGCTCCGGGCCCATGATGTCCTCCACGTAGCTCGGCATCAAAAACCCGTCCTTCTCGTCGGCGCCGTTGCGGGAGAGTTCTTTGACGCCCGCGTCGTACATGGCCTTCAGCAGCGAGTTGCCGTAGTCAAAGAAGTAGCTCCCGCGCGCGCGCAGCGCTTTGGTGAGCTCGTACTGCCGGCGCAGCGAGGCGTCCACAAGGGCGCGAAACGCCGCCGGGTCCTCGGTCAGCATCCGCGTGCGTTCCGCGAAGGTGACGCCCTGGGGGCAGTACCCGCCGGTGTAGGCGTTGTGGCAGGAGGTCTGGTCCGACAGCAGCGGGATGTGCACGTCGTGGTCCACGGCGTACTGGAGCAGATCGACGATGTTGCCGTGGTAGGCGAGGGACGTGCTGACGCGCCGGGCGGCGTAGTCCAGCGCCCGCGCGAACACCTCGTCCAAGTCGTCCGACACCGCCGAGACCCAGCCCTGCGACAGGCGGGTCTCGATGCGGGAGCGGTCCACCTCGGCGATGACGCCGACGCCCCGCGCGATCTCGATGGCCTTGGGCTGCGCGCCGCTCATGCCCCCGAGCCCGCTGGAGACGAACAGGACGCCCGAGAGGTCGGCGTCGGGGGCGAGCCCGAGCTGCCGCCGGCCGGCGTTCAGCAGCGTGTTGTAGGTGCCGTGGACGATCCCCTGCGGGCCGATGTACATCCAGCCGCCCGCGGTCATCTGCCCGTAGTTGGCGACGCCCATCTCCTCCGCGATCTCCCAGTCGTCCGGGTTGTCGAACATCCCCACCATCAGGGCGTTTGTGAGGATCACGCGGGGGGCGTCCGGCCTGGAGGGGAACAGGCCCAGCGGGTGCCCCGACAGCAGCACCAGCGTCTGGTCCTGCGTCAGCGCCTCGAGGTAGCGCATGGTGAGGCGGTACTGCATCCAGTTTTGAAAGACGCTGCCCGTCTCTCCGTAGGTGACGAGTTCGTAGGGGTAGAGCGCGGTCTCGAAGTCCAGGTTGTTGTCGATCATGACCTGAAAGGCCTTCCCTTCGAGGCACCGGCCGGCGTATGTGTCGACCGGGCGGCCCCAGATCCGGCCGGGCGGCCGGAAGCGGTAGCCGTAGATGCGCCCGTACGTCGTGAGCTCCGTCATGAACTCGTCCGCGAGCGCCTCGTGCAGGGACGCGGGGAGATAGCGGAGCGCGTTTTTGAGCGCGGTCTCCGCCTGGGCCCGCGTCAGGCGGAAGCCCCGGCTGGGCGCGCGCCGGATGCCGGGCTGAAACGCCGGGTAGGGCAAAAGCGTATCGTCCAGCCGGATCCGCATGGCGTCGTAAAGTTCCTGATTGCGCATGGCGGTCACCCTCTCAAAACTCAAAACTGGCCCCGCAGGGCCCCGAATTCTTCTCCAGTATAATCAACGGGGGTGGAGAAGTCAACGCCTGTTTTCACAGTTCATCACTTGACGCGGAGGATGCAAAATGATGAATGATGAATGATGAATTATAAATTATGAATTGGCCCGCCCTTCATCCCTTGACGCGGAGGGGGTACAAGTGGTATGATACAAGCCGGTCGGCCGGTGACGAACCGGCGGAAATTTGATCGAAACGGAGTGAGCGCCGTGGCGAAAATTGTCGAATGCGTTCCCAATTTCAGCGAGGGGCGGGATCAATCCGTCGTCGAGGCTCTGGTGCGGATCGCGGAGGGGGTCCCCGGCGTGGCGCTGCTGGACCATTCCTCCGACGCGAGCCACAACCGGAGTGTGTTTACGATGGCGGGCAGCCCCGAGGGTGTCGCCGAGGCGGCGTTTCTGCTGTGCCGGGAGGCCGGCGCGCGCATTGATCTCACAAAGCACACGGGCGAGCATCCGCGCATGGGCGCGACCGACGTCATCCCGTTCATCCCGATCCGCGAGACCGGCATGGAGGAATGCGTCGCGCTGTCGAAGCAGGTGGCCGAGCGGATCTGGGGCGAACTGCACATCCCCTGTTTTCTGTACGAGGAGTCCGCCGCCGCGCCGGAGCGGAAGAACCTGGCCGTCGTGCGCAAGGGCCAGTTCGAGGGGATGCCCGAGAAGCTGAAGCGGCCGGAGTGGGCCCCGGACTACGGGACGCGGGCCGTCCATCCGACGGCGGGGATCACGGCCGTCGGCGCCCGGGCGCCGCTCGTCGCGTTCAACGTCAACCTGGGCACGTCCGACCTGTCCGTCGCCGACGCGATTGCGAAGACCATCCGGGGTTCGAGCGGGGGCTATCGGTACTGCAAGGCCATCGGCGTGATGCTGGAGGGGCGCGGCATCGCGCAGGTCTCGATGAACATGGTGAACCACGAGGGCACGCCGCTCTACCGGGTGTTCGAGGCCATCCGCGCCGAGGCGCGCCGCTGGGGCGTCCCGATCGTCGGCAGCGAAGTGATCGGCCTCACCCCGGCCAAGGCCCTGATCGACTGCGCGGCATACTATCTCCAGATCGAAAATTTCGACGACAAAAAGCAGGTGCTGGAAAATCATCTGCTGTGAGAAGAGGGACCCATATGAGATTGAGCGACAGAACACTGGAAGATTTTGGAAATTTTCTCGCATCCGACGCGCCGGCGCCGGGCGGCGGGGCGGCGGCGGCGCTGGCGGGTTCCCTTGGTGCGGCGCTCACCCACATGGTGGCCGCGCTGACGGTGGGGAAACCCCGCTACGCGGAGCACGCGGGTCTCATGCGGGCGCTGCTGGCGGAGACGGAGACGCTCCGGGCCGCGCTGCTCACGGCGGTGGACCGCGACGTCGAGGCGTTTCGCGGCATGGGCATAGTGTTTGCGATGCCTAAGGGGACGGAGGCGGAGCGGGATGCGCGCCGGGTGGCGATGCAGCGCGCGCTGCGCAGCTGCACGCTGCCGCCCTATGAGATGATGGAATATGCCCTTGCGGCTCTCCGGCTGGCGGAGAAGGCGCTGGGGCGCAGCAACAAGAGCGCGGTCAGCGACCTCGGGGTGTCCGCGCTGCTGCTCAAGGCCGCGCTGCAGGGCGCGTGGCTGAACGTGTTGATCAACGTTGGTTCGGTGGACGACGCCGCGTTTGCCGAGCGCCACCGCGCCGGCGGCGCGGCGATGCTGGCGGAGGCCCTGCCGCTGGCCGACAGGATCTACGAAACCGTATCGGCGACGATCGCCGGAGAGTAAAGCCCGAGGCCAGAAGCGGGGAAACCATATGACTGTGTTGATTGAAGAAAACAAATCTTGCTTTTTCCCCGCAAAAGAGGTATACTGTTCCTGTAATGTGACACGAGGGAGGTGGCCTTATCCCAACGGTTTACTTGGACAACTGCTGCTACAACCGTCCCTATGACGACCAGAGTCAGCTTCGAGTGGAGCTTGAAACCAAGTCGAAGTTGTTTGTGCAGCAATTGATTGTAGACGGTCGGCTGACACTGGCTGTCTCGTATGTCTCTGAGATGGAAAACAGCGACAATCCATTTTCCATACGCCGCACTGCCATTCAGGACTTTTTTCAGTATGCAGCCGTCAATGTAGGAGAATCCGCCGAGATATTGATGGTGGCGAACGAGCTGAAACGAGCCAAACTAAAGACCAAGGATGCACTGCATCTCGCCAGCGCAATTGTTGCCAAAAGCGATTATTTTCTTACGACAGACGACAGGATACTGAAACATGATGATAACCGAATCGTTATCTTAAATCCGATTGACTTTGTGATCAGATGGGAGGCCATTCACCATGAATGAAGCGATATTACAACAGGCTGCTATCAAATGTCTGATTGATAATTTCGGGCATGTAGAGGCCGAGAGGTTTATCTCCCTGGTGATCAAAGAACCATTCGACTATACCCGGTGGCAGGAACATCTCTACGAGGACATGACGGTGGAGGAACTCTCCTGCAAGGCCATGGAATACCGGAGAAACAAAGAAACCTGAAACAACGGCCGACGATTCTCAGGCGCCCGCCATAATGCGGGCGCCTGTATTTTGGTGCCGTACAAAAGGGTACACCGGATGTTTTCCAATGCGTGTACAACAGCACTATAAATACAAAAAGTGTTCACAGTGTCACATGAACCACAAATTGGAAAAAAGAACAAGAAGAAAAAACTTTGCAGATTTCGCTTGACAGAGAGGGAATACCGTGTGATATGATACATACTAAACATATTGATTTACTACGATACTTGCCTGTGACTTAAAAACCCGAGAATTCAGCGTAACACCCAAGGCCAGAAGCGGGGGAAACCATATGACTGTGTTGATCACGGCGGGCGGCACAGTGGAGCCGATCGACAATGTGCGCGGCGTCACAAATTTTGCCACAGGGCGGCTCGGCAGCCTGGTGGCCGACCGTGTGGCGGCGGACGGCCACCGGGTGCTTTATGTACACGGCAAAAACGCGGCGCTGCCGGAGAACCCGTCCGTAACGGCCTATGAAATCGGCAGCGTCCGGGATCTCTCGGACAAGATCCGCGCTCTTTGCGGGCAGGAGACGCTGCATCTGATCGTTCACAGCATGGCGGTGAGCGATTACACCGTGGAGAAAGTGACGGATGCGAACGGCGAGCTTCTCTCCGGCGGGAAGATCGGCTCGTCGCACGAAAAAATCCTGGTGCATCTGCGCCAAACGCCCAAAGTGATCGCGGAATTTCAGCGGCTGGCCCCGCGGGCGGCGCTGATTGGATGCAAGCTGCTCAGCGGCGTGCCGAAGGCCGAATTGATTGCGCGGGCGCAGGAGCTGCTGCGCAAACACCAATGTGCCTATGTGCTGGCGAATCTGGCGGAGGACATATCCAAAGACCGGCATATGGGGTACTTGGTGGACGAAACCGGCGTGGTGCAGACGTATCGGACCAAACGGGAGATTGCGGAAGGAGTGGCGCGGCTGTGTCAAACAATATCCTGCTCGGCGTCACCGGGAGCATCGCGGCCTATAAGGCGGCGGAACTGGCCAACCGGATGAACAAGACCGGCTGCAGCGTCCATGTGATCATGACAAAAAGCGCCCAAATGTTCATCACGCCGCTGACATTTCAAACGCTGACGCAAAACAAAGTCCACACGGAGATGTTTGAACGGCTCAGCGCGGTGACGGTGGAGCATATTTCGCTGGCCAAGGCGGCGGATGCGGCCCTCGTCGCGCCCGCCACCGCCAACATCCTTGGGAAGCTGGCGCACGGCATAGCGGACGATATGCTCTCCACGGTGCTCATGGCGCTGCCGTCCCAAACGCCGCTGCTGGTCGCCCCGGCGATGAACACCGCCATGTATGAACACCCGGCGACGCAGGAAAACCTTGCGGTGCTGAAGCGGCGCGGCGTTCACGTCATTGCCCCGCGGGAGAGCCGGCTGGCCTGCGGGGATGTGGGCAGGGGCGCGATGGCGGAGATTGAGACCATTCTGGACGAGATGGAGAGGGCGGTCCGGTGAAAGAGATGGCGCTGTCCGCCTGTCCCGCCTTTCGCATCGGGCAGGCGCAGGATGAGGAGGCCCGCACCGGCTGCACGGTGATCCTGTGCGAAGGGGGCGCGGTGTGCGGCGTCGACGTGCGGGGCGGTTCGCCGGCCACGCGGGACACCGACGCGCTGCACCCCGCCGCCAACCGCAGACATGTCCACGCGGTGCTGCTCACCGGCGGCAGCAGTTTCGGGCTGAACGCGGCGGGCGGCGTGATGCGTTTTTTGGAGGAAAAAGGCGTCGGGCGGGACGTGGCGGTGACCCATGTGCCCAACGTGGCGGCCGCGGCGCTGTTTGACCTGAAATGCGGGCGCGCGGATGTCCGTCCGGACGAGGCGATGGGCTACGAAGCCTGTGAAAACGCCTGGAACCGGGCGGCGTTTCGGTCCGGGCGGTTTGGCGCGGGCTGCGGCGCCACAGTGGGCAAAGCCTTTGGCAGGGAATACGCCATGGACGGCGGCGCCGGCGCGGTGCTGCTGCGGGAGGGCGAATTGCTGGTGGGGGCGGTGGCCGCGGTCAACTGCGTGGGCGATGTGGTGCAAGGCGGAGAGATCATAGCGGGCGCCAAAGATGCGGCGGGGCGTTTTTTGGACAGCGAGGCCGGCATCTTGCAAAATTATGCCTCCAACAGGGATTTTTTCAGTGAAAAAGAGGGCGAAAACACGGTGCTTGCCTGTGTGTTTACCAATGCGCGTTTGGACAAGGCCGCCATGACCCGCGTGGCCGCCCACGGGCAAAATGGGATCGCCGGGACCATCCGCCCGGCGCACTCGGTGTTTGACGGCGATGTGGTCTTTGCCGTCTGCTCCGGCGAAGTGGCCGCCCATCAGGACGCGGTGGGCATTCTGGCCGCCGCCGCCGTAGCCCGCGCGATCGCCAGAGCAGTGGCCGCCGTCTGACGACGGCTCTGCCACGGGCCGACAGGATCTACGAAACCGTATCGGCGACGATCGCCGGAGAGTAAAGCCATCATAAAAGGACGGGCGGCATTGGCCGCCCGTCCTTTTATGATTGTATTCACCCGAGATAATTCCACGGGTTGCGGGGGACGTCGTTTACGCGAACCTCGAAGTGGAGGTGCGGGCCGGTGGAGCGGCCGGTGCTGCCCACGTTGGCGATGCGCTCGCCTTGGGCCACCGCCTGCCCCACGCGCACCAGCAGCTTGCTGCAGTGCCCGTAGAGCGTGGTGATTCCCTTGCCGTGGCTGATGACCACGCACAGCCCGTAGCCGCTGCGGCGGCCGGCAAAGGTGACGACGCCGCCGTCCGAGGCCACGATGGGGGAACCGGTGGGGCCCGCGAAGTCGAGACCCTCGTGCTTGCGCCGTACGCCGAACAGCGTCCGGCTGCCAAAACCCGAGGTGTAGCGGCCCCAGAACGGGCGGATGAACGTGCCGGTGGGGGACTTGGGCGGCCGCTTTTTGGTCCCCACGGCAATGACCTCGT
>JAITDM010000040.1 GCA_031282535.1 Oscillospiraceae bacterium | reverse complement strand
TCCGCGGATTGCGGAATTCATTTCCGCAATCCGCACTTTACGGGGCGCCTCAGCGCCCCGATCCACCCCCCGTCGTCCGCGAAAAACGTCAGTTTTTCGCGGAAAGCAACAGCGACAATACGGCTTTTTGGGCGTGGAGACGATTTTCGGCCTCGTCAAAGATGCTGTCGGCGTGCGCCTCGAAGACGGCGGCGGTGATCTCCTCGCCCCGGTGGGCGGGAAGACAGTGCAGCACGATGGCGTGCGGGGCGCACAGCGCCATGACGTCGTCGTTTACCTGAAAACCGGCGAACGCCTGCCGGCGGGCGGCGGCCTCGGCCTCCTGGCCCATGCTGGCCCAGACGTCCGTCGCCACGACGTCCGCGCCCCGGGCGGCCTCCCGCGGGTCGCGCAGCAGCCGGAACCGGTCGCCAAACGTCCGGGCGAACGTCAGCACCTCCGGCGCGGGGTCGTAGCCGGCCGGCACGGCGAGAGACACCGACATCCCCACCGTGAGCGCCCCGACGGTCAGCGAGTTGCACATGTTGTTGCCGTCCCCAATGTAACAGAGCGCCACGCCCGAGAGGGCGCTCAGCCGCTCCCGTACGGTCATCAGGTCGGCCAGCACCTGGCAGGGATGGGCCAGGTCGGTCAGCCCGTTGATGACGGGGATGGAGGCGTGGCGGGCCAGGTCCTCCACCTCGCGCTGGGCAAACGTGCGGATCATGATGCCGTCCAGGTAGCGGGAGAGCACGCGCGCCGTGTCCTCCACCGGTTCGCCGCGCCCGATCTGCAGGTCGTTGGCGGAGAGAAACAGCGCCTGCCCGCCGAGCTGATACATGCCGGTCTCAAACGAGACCCGGGTGCGGGTGGAGGCCTTCTCGAAGATCATGCCCAGCGTCTTGCCCTCGAGATGCCGATGCGCCCGTCCGTGGCGCAGGTCGTACTTCATCTGGTCGGCCAGATCCAAGATGCCGGCGACGTCCTCCTTCGTGAGGTCGTGCATCCGCAGCAGGTCTTTCTTCATGGTATCCCCTTCCTCACCCCGGCGTCCCGCCGGGGGGTTGTGATATTTGGATTGTGGGCTGCCAGTGCAACCCACGTCAGTAGCGCCCCAAGGTGGCTTGGAAGATCGCGAGGCCGGCGGCGATGTCGTCGTCGCCGATGACGAGCGGGGGCAGCAGACGCAGGGCGTCCTGCCCGGCGGTGAGGACGACGAGCCCCGCGCGCAGCAGCCTCTCCGCCCAGTCGCGGGGCGTCTCGCCCGGCGCCAGGGCCACGCCGATCATGAGGCCCGCGCCGCGCGTGCCGGTCACGCGCGGCAGCCCCATCTCCGCGATGGCCTGCCGGAGCGCCGCCCCTTTGGCCTTGATGCCGGGCAGCACCGGCGTCAGGATGTCCAGCGTGGCCAGCGCCGCCGCGCAGCACAGCGGCGTGCCGCCGAAGGTCGTCGCATGGTCGCCGGGGCCCAGCGTGTCCGCCGCGCGCGCGCCGGTCAGAAAGCCGCCGAACGGCAGCCCGCCGGCGATGCCCTTGGCGAAGGTCACGACGTCGGGTTCGATCCCCAGCGACTGGAAGGCGAACCAGTCCCCGGTGCGGCCGATGCCGGTCTGCAC
Source organism: Oscillospiraceae bacterium (assembly GCA_031282535.1). GTDB lineage: Bacteria > Bacillota > Clostridia > Oscillospirales > UBA929 > JAIRTA01. Next base: position 3,868 of record JAITDM010000040.1, on the reverse strand, counting down.
CTCGTCGCAGAGGAGCAGCCAATCCCGCTCGCGGCAGAGCGCCGCCACCTGCCGGACATAGCCGCCGTCCAGCGGCCACACGCCGCCCTCGCCCTGTATGGGCTCCAGCAGCACGGCGCACACGTCGTCCGGCTGCGCCGCCAGCGCCTCAAAATCGCCCGGCGGCACGTGCCTGAAGCCCGCGGTAAACGGGCCGAAGTGCCGGTGAAACACCTCCTGCCCCGTGGCGGCCAGCGTCGTGACCGTGCGCCCGTGAAAAGAGCCGGAGAGCGTCACCACGGTGGAGCGGTCCGGCCCGTAGCGGTCGTGGCTGTACTTGCGGGCCACCTTGATCGCGCCCTCGTTGGCCTCCGCGCCCGAGTTTGCGAAAAAGACGCCGCGCAGGCCGGAGAGCGCCGTGAGACGCGCCGCCAGACGCCCGCCGGGCTCGCTGTAATAGAGGTTTGACACGTGCGTCAGCGTGGCGGCCTGGCGCGCCACGGCCTCGACCCAGACGGGGTGCGCATGCCCCACCGAGTTCACGCCGATGCCGGAGGCAAAGTCGATGTACGCGCGGTCCGCCGCGTCGTACAGACGGCAGCCCGCCCCGCGCACAAAGGCCACGGGGAAGCGCCCGTACGTGGGGAGCACATGCGCCGCGTAGGTCTCAAAGATCTGCTGCATCGTCTCACACCTTTACTTCAGAATCATCGTGCCGACGCCCTCGTCGGAGAGCATCTCGATCAAAATGGAATGCGGGATGCGGCCGTCGAGGATGTGGGTGCGCCGCACGCCGGCGCGCAGCGCCTCGACGCAGCAGGCGACCTTGGGAATCATCCCGCCCCGGACGATGCCGCTCTTGAGCAGCGGCGGCACCTCCGACAGCGTCACCATGGGGATCAGCGTGGTCTCGTCCTCCGGGACGCGCATGAGCCCGCGCACATCGGTCAGCAAAATGAGCTTTTCCGCCGCAAGACGGGCCGCGAGGCGGGCCGCCGCCGTGTCGGCGTTGATGTTGTAGACGGCGCCCGGCGCCGCGCCGCCGGCCACGGTGGAAACGACGGGGATATAGCCGTTGTCCAGCGCCGTAATCAGCGGCGCGGGGTCGATGCTCTCGAGTTCGCCGACGAGGCCGTAGTCCCCGTCGAGCCGCCGGGCGGTCAGCAGCCGCCCGTCCAGGCCGGACAGACCCAGCGCCCGGCCCCCCAGCTCGCCGATGAGCTGGGTGAGCGCCTTGTTCACCTTGCCGCACAGCACCATCTGGACGACCTCCATCGTCTCCTCGTCGGTGTGGCGCAGGCCGTTGATGAAGCGCGGCTCCTTGCCGATTTTGGCGAGCATCTCGTTGATCTCCGGGCCGCCGCCGTGCACGACGACGACGCGGATCCCCACGAGGGAGAGGAGCACGATGTCGCTGATGACGGCGCGCCGGAGCGCGTCCTCCAGCATGGCGCTGCCGCCGTACTTGATCACCACGGTCTTCTTGTTGTACTTTTGGATGTAGGGCAGCGCCTCCGACAGCAGCCGCGCCTTGTCGACGTTGGAGAGCATGGGGTCCGTCCTTTCCTAACGTGGGTTGCACCAGGGCCCGCAACCCAAATTCTTATTTTTTGTCGCCGCTTCGCGGCGACAGGGTGCTGTCAGGTCCGGTAGTCGCCGTTGATCCGCACGTAGTCGTAGCTGAGGTCGCAGCCGTAGGCCTCCGCGCCGTGGTTGCCCGATCCGCAGCCGACCTCGACGGTGACCTCCTCCTGGGAGAGAATCTCCTTGGCCAGCGACTCGTCGAAGGGCAGCCCCTCGCCGCCGCGGCAGACGACGACCCGGCCGGCCGTCGACAAAAACGCCACCTCCACGTCCTCCGGGCGCAGGGGCGCCCCGGCGTAGCCCAGCGCGCACAGCACGCGGCCCCAGTTCGCGTCGGCGCCGAACAGCGCCGTCTTGACGAGCGACGAGGTGATCACCGCCTTGGCGAGGGTCTCGGCGTCCGCCTCGCTGTCGGCGCCGCGCACGCGGCAGACCAGCAGGCGGGTGGCCCCCTCGCCGTCCCGGGCGATGGCGCGCGCCAGCGTCAGGTTGACGGCGTTCAGCGCCTCCAAAAACAGCGCGAAACGGGGGTCGTCCGGGCTCTCGATCGGCGGGTGCCCCGCCGCGCCGGAGGCAAGGATGGCCGTCATATCGTTGGTGGAGGTGTCTCCGTCCACACTGACGCGGTTGTAGGTGCGGCGCACGGAGTCGGCCAGCGCGGCGCGCAGGGGCCCGGGCGCGATGGCGCAGTCGGTGGTGAGAAAGGCCAGCATCGTCGCCATGTTGGGGTGGATCATACCGGAGCCCTTGGCCATACCGCCCACCGTGACGGACCGGCCGTCGATCTGTGTGACGGCGGCGGCCTCCTTGGGCCGCGTGTCGGTGGTCATGATGGCCAGCGCGGCGTCGGCGCCGCCCGCCCGGGAGAGCACGCCGGCCAGCGCCGGCAGGGCGCCCTCGATGGCCTCGATGGGCAGCGGCACGCCGATGACGCCGGTGGAATTCACGATGATGTCTGTCTCGCGCAGGCCGAGGGCGGCGGCGGCGGCGGCACAGGCGCGGCGCGCGTTTTCGAGCCCGCCGGGGGCGCAGGCGTTGGCGCAGCCGCTGTTGGCCAGGATGGCGCGGGCCCGCCCGTCGGCCAGATGCGCCCGCGTCACGGCGATCGGCGCCGCCTGGACGCGGTTGGTCGTGTAGACGGCGGCGGCGGCGCAGTCGCGGTCGGCCAGCACCAGCGCGAGGTCCGGCTTGGTCTGGTTCCGGCGGATGCCGCAGTGGAGGCCCGCCGCCGTAAAACCGGGGGCCGCCGTCACCCCGCCGGGCACAGTCTGGAACATAAGAGATCAACTCCCATATTTTGACAAATACTACTAGTAACTAGCAACTAATGACTAATCACTACACGCCCCTGTCCTCGGGCAGGCCGCAGGCGATGTTCATGCACTGCAGCGCCGCGCCCGAGGCGCCCTTGCCCAGGTTGTCGAGCCGGGCCGCCACGAGCGCCTGCGTCTCGTGGCCAAACACGAAGAGCTCCAGCAGGTTCGTGCCGTTCAGGGCCGTGGGGTCGAGAAAACCCGCCTCCAGCGCGTCCGCCGCGCCCAGGGGCGGCACGCGGACAAAACGGCTGTGCGCGTAATGGCTGGACAAGAGCTCCCACACGGCGCGGGCCCCGCCGGGCCGCGTGAGCTGGTGGGCCCACAGCGGCACGGACACCAGCATCCCCCGCGCCATGTCGCCCACCACCGGGTAGAAGTGCGGCGGGTGGTCGAGGCCGCATACGGACTGCATCTCCGGCAGGTGCTTGTGCGTCAATCCCAGCGCGTAGGGGCGCGGCGCGCGCAGCGCGTCGTCGGGCGTCCGCCCGGTCTCGTAACGGGCGATCAGCGCCTTCCCGCCGCCGGAGTAGCCTGTGAGGGAGGTGCAGGTGAGAGGCGTGCCGGGCGGCAGCAGGCCGTGGGCGACCAGCGGATACACGGCGGCCGCGAAGCCGGTGGCGTGGCAGCCGGGGACCGCGATGCGCTTGGCCCGCCCCAGGGCGGCCCGGTGCAGGGTGGAGAGTTCCGGCAGGCCGTAGACCCAGCCGGGCGCCGTCCGGTGCGCGGTGGAGGCGTCGATGATCCAGGTGTCCGGGTTTGTCACCAGGCGCACCGCCTCCCGCGCCGCGTCGTCCGGCAGGCACAAAAAGACGACGTCCGCGCTGCCGAGCAGCGCCTGTCTGGCCGCCTCGTCGCGGCGCCGGTCGGAGGGGATGGTCAGCAGTTCGACGTCCGGGTGCGCGCGCAGCCGGGCCCCCAGCTGCAGCCCGGTGGTCCCCGCCTGTCCGTCGATGAAGACGCGGACCGCCGCCTTGCGGCGGCCCCGCGCG
>JAITDM010000305.1 GCA_031282535.1 Oscillospiraceae bacterium | reverse complement strand
GAGTAAATTGCTTTCGTTCCCATATGAAAAACGCCAAGATGTTATTGTCCGGGTATGTGATGCACTTTTGACGGAGGAGAAGGTAAAGGCCGCGATTGCCAATGCCCGCCTGGGGTATGAACGGCACAAGGCCCATACCATTCCCGCCGCGCCGTCGGCTTTTGAATCCTGCACAACCGTTTACAGGTTGGCAAGAAGTCTGTTGAACTGGGTGGAGTAACATCCCCCTCTCACCCGCACCAGAAGCGGTAGCGTTTGAAGCCTTTCGGGGCGGGGGGGCGGATTTCGGACTCGATCAGAACGATGTCGTCGCCGATGCGGCGGATGTGTTCCCAGGGGATCACCACGTCGTCCCCATGCCCAAATAAACCAAAAAACCGCGCCGGCCCCGGTACCACCAGCGCGGTCACCCGCCCGGTGGCCCGGTCGAATTCCATGTCGCCGGGAAATCCCAGCCGGGCGCCGTCGCAAATGTTGATCACCTCCTTGCAGCGCAGTTCCTCCATGCGAAGAAGCTCCATCTCTCAACACCCCCAATTTCAGATAACAGTCAGGTGTGACGTGTTTACAGGATATGCTAAATTCCCCTGTCCACATACCATCCTTTCTGCGGCGCCCGGTTGGGCGCCGCTGGTATGTTCTTTTCCCGGTCGAGGCATACTGTGAAGGAAGAGATGCGGACAGGGAGGGAACATACCATGTACGGCAAAGTGGAGATCTGCGGTGTGAACACCGCCAAACTCAAGGTGCTGCCCAACCAGGAGATGAACGCCCTGCTGGCCAAAACCAAGGAGGGAGACCGGACGGCGCGCGAGGCGCTGATCTCCGGAAATTTGCGCCTCGTACTCAGCGTCATCCAGCGCTTCGCCGGCCGCGGAGAGATGCTCGACGACCTGTTCCAGGTGGGCTGCATCGGACTCATCAAGGCCATCGACAACTTCGACCTCTCTCACATGGTAAAATTTTCCACTTATGCCGTGCCGATGATCATCGGCGAGATCCGCCGCTACCTGCGGGACAGCAGCTCCGTACGGGTCAGCCGCTCCACGCGCGACACGGCCTACAAGGTGCTCCAGGCCAAAGAGCGGCTGACCAGCGCCGGCCAGCGGGAGCCCACCGTCGAGGAGATCGCCAAGGACCTCGGCCTGCCGCGGGAGGATGTGGTGTTCGCGCTGGAGGCCATCATGGAGCCCATCTCCCTGTTTGAGCCCGTCTACTCGGACGGCGGCGACACCGTCTGTGTCATGGACCAGGTCCGCGACAAAAAAAACACGGACGAACACTGGCTGGACCGCATCGCCCTCCGGGAGGCCGTCGGCCGGCTGAGCGAGCGGGAACGCCACATTCTGGCGCTCCGGTTCTTCGACGGCAAGACGCAGATGGAGGTCGCCAGTGAAATCGGTGTTTCACCAAACAAAATGACATGGACCTTCGACCGGCCCCGGCCCGGCCGCGCGGCGGGCGCGGCGTTTACATACGAGGCGGAGATCTTTCTTTGAGAAAATTCCGGTCTTCTCCCCCTTCCTTTCGGCCTCCAAATGTATTACAATATACAAAGAGTGCCTCCGAGCGACACGCGCCGCATCCGGCGGCGGGAGGCGCCCTCGCGACGGGGCGCGCCGGGCGGCGGGGCGGCCCGCAAAAATAAAAGACGGCGGGCCCGGCTTCGTTGGAGGGCTGCGGCGCGCCGGGAGGTGGTGTCTGAGATGGATATGCCGGTTTACAGGCGGGTATTGCTCAAGATCAGCGGCGAGGCGCTTGCGGGAAACAAAAAAACGGGGCTGGACTTCGATGTGATCGCCGCGGTCTGCGACGTGATCAAGCGCTGCGTGGGGCTCGGGGTGCAGATCGGCATCGTCGTGGGCGGCGGGAACTTTTGGCGTGGCACCAAGGACGGCGGGGGGCGGATCGACCGCACCCGGGCCGACCACATGGGCATGCTGGCCACGGTCATCAACGCGCTGGCGCTGGCCGACGCGCTGGAGGCGCGGGCGGTGCCGGTGCGCGTCCAGACGGCGCTGGAGATGCGCGCCATCGCCGAGCCCTATGTGCGGCTGCGGGCGGTGCGCCACCTGGAGAAGGGCCGTGTGGTCGTCTTCGCCTGCGGCCTTGGCAACCCCTTCTTTTCCACCGATACGGCGGCGGTGCTGCGGGCCGCCGAGATCGACGCCGACATCATTTTGCTCGCGAAGAACATCGACGGCGTGTACGACGACGACCCGGCGAAGAACCCCCACGCGAAAAAATTCGCCTCGCTCAGCTTCGACGAGATCCTCGCCAAACACCTGACGGTCATGGACTCGACGGCCGCGTCCCTGTCTCAGGACAACCGCATCCCCGTCATCCTTTTTGCGCTCAAGGACCCCGAAAATATTTACCGGGTGCTGATGGGAGACACCATCGGCACCATTGTGGGAAAGGAGATTTAGCATGAAGGGCACATACGAGGAATACACCCGAAAAATGGATAAGACGATCGAGGTGCTGGGGCATGAATTCGCCACGCTGCGCGCCGGTCGGGCCAACGCGGCCGTACTGGACCGCGTGTCGGTGGAATATTACGGCACCCAGACCCCCGTCGCGCAGATCGCCTCCATCTCGACGCCGGAGCCGCGGGTGCTGGTGATCCAGCCCTGGGACGGCGGAGCGCTCAAGGCGATCGAAAAGGCCATCCAGGTCTCCGACCTGGGCATCAACCCGCAAAACGACGGCAAGGTGATCCGGCTCGCGTTTCCGCAGCTCACCGAGGAACGCCGCCACGAACTGATCCGGCAGGTGCGCAAGTACGCCGAGGAGGGCAAGGTGGCCCTGCGCAACATCCGCCGCGACGCGATCGAGGCCTACAAGGCGCTGAAAAAGAAGTCGGAGATCACCGAGGACGACCTGAAAGACATCGAAAAGGACTTTCACGAACTCATCGACAAATACGCCAAAGACATCGACGCGCTGGTCGGCAAGAAGGAAAAGGAGCTCATGGAGGTATAAGTCCGTTGAGAAGACAGGCAAAAGCCGCCGCGCAGCTCCCGCCGCCGGAACAGAGGCCGCGGCACGTCGGCATCATCATGGACGGCAACGGGCGGTGGGCCAAACGGCGCGCGCTGCCGCGCACGGCCGGGCACGCCGCGGGCAGCGAGACCTTCCGCCGGGTGGCCACACACGCCAGGGACCGGGGCATCCAGGCCCTCACCGTGTACGCCTTTTCCACCGAAAATTGGCGGCGGCCTAAGGACGAGGTGGACGCCATCCTGGACCTCCTCGCGCGCTATCTGCGCGAGGCCATCCAGAGCATGGCGCGCGACGGCGTCCGGCTGCGGTTTCTGGGCGATCTGTCCGTCCTGCCGGCGCCGCTCTTGGCGCTGGTGCGCGAGGCGGACGCCGTCGCCCGGACCGTCGAGGGCATGGTCGTCAGCGTGGGCTTCAATTACGGCGGGCGGGACGAGATCCTGCGCGCCGCGCGCACGCTCTCCGCGCGCTGTCAGGCGGGCCTGCTCGCGCCGGAACAGATCGACGAGGCGCTCTTCTCCTCCCTGCTGGACACGGCCCCCCTGCCGCCGCTCGATCTGCTCATCCGCCCGAGCGGCGAGTTCCGTCTGTCCAATTTTCTTCTGTGGCAGGCGGCCTACGCCGAACTGTATTTCACGAACGTGCTCTGGCCGGACTTCTCCCCGGCCGAATTTGACCGCGCGCTCTCGGCCTTTGCCGCCCGGGAGCGCCGGTACGGCGGCGTATCCTGATGCGGGCGCGGGTGTTTGTGGGCCTCGCCCTGCTGCCGCTGCTCATCGCCGTCGTGTACCTGGCGCCGCCCTGGGCGCTGCCGGCGGCCGTCGGCGCGCTGTCCGTCGCGGCGGTGTGGGAGCTGCTGCACGCCACGGGGCTCGCGCGGGCGCGGCGCGTGCTCCTGGGGGCCTCCGCCGCCGCCGCGCTGACGCCCTTCTGGTGCTACTTCGGCATGCCGCCCGTCCCGGGGGCGGCGGGCCTGTTTTTGTTGGTGCTGTGGCTCTTTGCGTCCGCCCTGCTGGACCGCCGCCGGACGATCGGCGTTTCGGCGATCACCGGCGCGCTGTTCGCCGGGCTGGCGCTCCCGCTGCTCCTCTCGTCCCTCGTCCGGATCGCCGCGCGCCCGGAGGGGTCCGTTCTCATCCTGCTGCCGTTTTTGGCCGCCTCGGGCACGGACATCTGCGCGCTGTTTGCCGGCATGCTGCTGGGCCGCCGGAAGCTGGCGCCCGAGATCAGCCCCAACAAGACCGTCGAGGGCTCTCTCGGCGGGCTTTTCGGCGCCCTCGCGCTGACGGCGCTCTTTGCCGTCGCCGTGCGGGCGGTCACGCCCCTGACGCCGGCGCTGCCCGCCTGGCTCCTGATCGCGGGGGGCGGCTCCCTGGCCGCGCAGGTGGGGGATCTCAGTTTTTCGCTGATCAAACGGGAGTTTGGCCTCAAGGACTTCGGCGCGCTGCTGCCGGGCCACGGCGGCGTGTTGGACCGGTTTGACAGTCTGCTGTTCGCCGCGCCCATGACCGAGCTGCTCCTGGCCCTGCTTCCGCTCTGGGGGGGAACGGCATGACGCTTCAGCCCGCCCGCCGCGTGTCCGTGCTCGGCGCCACCGGCTCCGTCGGCGTACAGACCCTGGCGGTGCTCTCGCACCTCGGCCTCGCGGCGGTCTGCCTGACCGGCGGCCGCAACAGCCGCCTGCTGGAGACACAGGCCCGGCAGTTTGCCCCGCAGGCCGTGGCGCTGTCCGACCCGGACGCCGCCCGCGACCTGAAGATCCGGCTGGCCGACACGTCCGTCGCCGTGCTCTCGGGCCCCGAGGGGATCTGCGAGGCGGCGGCCTGCGAGGCGGCCGACACGGTGGTGGCCGCGATCTCGGGTCTCGCGGGCCTGCGGCCCGTACTGGCCGCCCTGCGCCCCGGGCGCCGCCTCGCGCTGGCCAACAAGGAGGCCCTGGTCTGCGCGGGCGCGCTGGTGACGGCGGCGGTCCGCGCGCAGGGCTGCACGCTGCTCCCCGTCGACTCGGAACACAGCGCCCTCTTCCAGTGCCTGCGGGGCGAGGACCCGTCGTCGGTCGAGCGGCTCGTGCTCACCGCGTCGGGCGGCCCCTTCTTCGGCCTGGACCGGGACGCGCTGCGCCGCGTCACGCCGGCGCAGGCGCTGGCGCACCCCACCTGGCGGATGGGCCCCAAGATCACGGTCGACTCCGCCACGCTGATGAACAAGGCGCTGGAGTGCCTGGAGGCCATGTATTTGTTCTCGGTGCCGATGGCGCGCATCGAGGTGGTGGTCCACCGCCAGAGCATCGTCCACTCGATGGTCGTCTTTCGGGACGGCGCCACGGTGGCCCAACTGGGACCGCCCGACATGCGTCTGCCGATCCAATACGCGCTGACCTTCCCGGTGCGCATGCCGTCGCCGCTGCCGCCGTCCGACTGGGCGGCCGCCCCGGCGCTCACGTTCGCGCCCCCCGACGAAGACGCCTTCCCCGCCCTCGCCCTCGCCCGCGAGGCCGCCGCGCGGGGCGGCACGGCGCCCGCCGTGCTGAGCGGGGCCAACGAGGCGGCGGTTTCCCTGTTTCTGGCGGGCGAGATCGGATTTTTGGACATCGCGGCGCGCACGGCGGCGGCGCTCGCCGCCGTGCCGCCGGACGGCGGCTCCCTGGAGGACATCCTGGAAGCCGACCGCGCGGCCCGCGCCTTCGTGCGCGCGCGGCGCTAAAAAGGAGAATGCCTTTTGCTGTTGGTTGTTGTATCGGTTCTGCTGCTCATTTTGATCCTGGGCGTTTTGATCACGGCCCATGAGTTCGGCCATTTCATCACGGCCAAACTCTCCGGCATCCGCGTCCACGAGTTCGCCATCGGCATGGGGCCGAAGCTGTGGAAGAAACGGAAGGGCGAGACGCTCTACTCCCTGCGCGCCTTCCCCATCGGGGGGTTCTGCGCGCTGGCGGAGGACGAGGAACCCGACCCGAACGACCCGCGCGCCTTTCCAAACGCCAAACGCCACCGGCGCGCGCTCGTGCTGGCGGCCGGTTCCCTGATGAACTTTCTGGCCGGGCTGCTCCTGCTGGTCGTCATCAACCTGCCGGTGTCGTGGTACGTGGACACGAAGCTCTCCGGCACGATGCCCGGCTTCGCCTTCGCGGGGGAGGACGGCTTTCTGCCCGGCGACCGCATTGTGAACATCAACGGCCACGCCATCTATGTGAACGCGGACATCCAGTTTTTTCTGTCGCTGGGCGCGGGGGAACCCTTTGACATCACGCTGGCGCGGGACGGCCGGCAGCTGACGCTCCGGGACCTGCCGCTGACGCGGTCCGTTCCCGACGAAACCGGCACTTTGCGGTACGGTTTTTATTTTGAGCCGCTCCCCGCCACACTGGGCGTCAAGCTCCAGCAGGCCTGGTACGGCGCGGTGGACAATGTGCGTCTGGTCTGGGTGAGCCTCGGGGATCTCATCGGCGGCCGGGCGCGCGTCGACGACCTGATGGGCCCCGTGGGCATGGGCGGCGTCGTCAACGACATCGTGCAGGACGAGACGGCCACGGTGGGCGTGAAGACGATGGGTCTGCTGAACCTCGCGGCCTTTCTCGCGATCAACCTGGCGACGATGAACCTGCTGCCGCTGCCGGCGCTGGACGGCGGGCGGCTGTTCTTCCTCGCCATCGACGCCCTGTTGGCCCTGACGCGGCGCAAACCCCTCAACCCGAAGTACGAGGGCTATATCCACGCCGCCGGCATGATCCTCTTCTTCGGTCTGATGATCTTCGTATTTTTCAACGACATCCTGCGCCTGTTCGGCTGGAAATGAGGGGGCGGGCTCTGTGACGACAACGCGGGCGCATACGAGGCCCATCCGTGTCGGCGGCGTCACCATCGGGGGCGGCGCCGACATTTCCGTGCAGTCGATGACCAACACCGACCCGCACGACGCGCCGGCCACCCTGGCGCAGATCGAGCGCCTGCGCGCGGCCGGCTGTCACATCGTGCGGGTGGCCGTGCCGGACAAGGCGGCTGTCCCCGCGCTGGCCGCGGTCTGCGCGGCCTCGCCGCTGCCGGTGGTGGCCGACATCCACTTCGACTACCGGCTGGCGCTGGACGCGGTGGCGGCGGGCGCCGCCAAGATCCGCTTAAACCCCGGCAACATCGGCGCGCCGGAGCGGGTGCGCGCCGTGGCGGACGCCTGCCGGCGGGCCGGCGTGCCCATCCGCGTGGGCGTCAACGGCGGCAGCCTGCCCGGCGGTCTGCTGGCGCAGTACGGCGGCGTGACGCCCGAGGCGCTGGTCGAGGCCGCGCTGGACCAGGTGGCCCTGCTGCACCAGTTTGACTTTGAAGACATCTGCGTGGCGCTCAAGGCCTCCGACGCCCCGACGACCGTCGCCGCCTGCCGCCTGATGGCCCGGCGCACCCAGTTGCCCCTGCACCTCGGCGTCACCGAGGCGGGCACGCGGATGCGCGGCGTCGTCACCTCGGCCGTGGGCCTCGGCGCGCTGCTGCTGGACGGCCTCGGCGACACGCTGCGCGTCTCCCTGACCGCCGACCCGACGGAGGAGGTCGCCGCGGGGTTTGCCATTTTGCGGGCGGCCGGACTGTACCGGCGCGGCGCGGACGTGATCGCCTGCCCCACCTGCGGGCGCTGCCGCATCGACGTCATCCGGCTGGCCGCCGAAGCGGAACAACGGCTCGCCCACCTGACGCGCCCCGTGACCGTGGCCGTGATGGGCTGCGCCGTCAACGGCCCCGGCGAGGCCCGCCGGGCCGACGCCGGGATCGCCGGCGGCGACGACGCGGGCCTGCTCTTTTGCCGCGGGGAGATCGTCGGCCGCGCCCCCCAGGACAAACTGCTGGACGCGCTCTGCGACCTTGTCGAGCACCTGTAGAAGTAGAAACAGAGAAACGGAGACACCATATGAACGCCTTGCCACGTTTCCAGGATTTGTTTGCCGACTGCCCCACCGGGGACGACGACCACGCCGCGGTGGCGTCCCTGCTGGTCCGCGACGCCGTCTTTTTCCGTGGCCGTCAGGTGATGGACATCACGCTCTCCGACCCGGAGACGCGGGCCGACGACGCGCTGCTCCTGCGGCTCGAACGGCGGCTGTCGTCTCACTACGGCTTGCGGCACGTGCGGATCGGCACGCTCGGGCGCCGCCCCGAACCGGCGCCCCGCGCCGCCGCGCCGGCCGCGTCCGCGGCGCCGGCGGGCGGAACGTCGTGGGGCCGCCCGCCCAAGGGGGAGGTCGTCCCCATGCGGCTGCTGGCCGAGAAGACGGACGCCGTCGTCGTCGAGGGGACGGTCCTCTCGACGCAGCAGCGCGCCGGCCGCGGCGGCGCGGGCGGGTTTTTCAGTTTTGACATGACGGACTACACGGACTCGGTGCGCGTGGCCGCGTATCTGAAGACCGAGGAATCCGCCGCGCCGTTCGCCGCCCTGACCGCCGGGCGGCGCCTCCGGGTGGGCGGGCGCATGGAGACGGACCTCCGGGACAAAAACGGCGGGCTCATCCTGCGCCCGTCCGGCTTTGTCTCCCTGCCGCCGGTGCTCCGCGAGGACACCGCGCCGGACGGGCGGCGGGTGGAACTCCATCTGCATACCCGCATGTCGGCGCTGGACGCCACCACCGACGTGGGCAAGGCGGTGCTGACGGCGGCCCGCTGGGGGCACCGCGCCGTGGCTATCACCGACCACGGCGTGCTGCATGCGTTCCCGGACGCCATGGCCGCCGCGAAAC
>JAITDM010000288.1 GCA_031282535.1 Oscillospiraceae bacterium | reverse complement strand
TCCTCGATCTTCAGGTGTTTGCGGATCATGTTGAAGCCGCGGTTCTTCATGGCTTCGATGTCGTACCGCAGCGCTTCCTCCGACGCGGCCGTATAGAGGCCCTCGATCCAGAAGCCCTGGTCGAGCAGACCCGACAGGTATACGGGCCTGCCGTTGATGTTGACGTAGGAATAATCCCGGTTGTTGGCATCCTGGCCCTGCACCCGGATGTCCACCTCGCGCTGGCCGAAGTAGAGGCTCACGGTGTCCACAATCTGGCCTCCGACTTTCAGCGTGGCCGTTCCGTAATACAGGTTGGGGTCGACGTCGTCCCAAAGCTTCTGGTTGGGGATCGGGATCGTCAGCGCCCCGATGTACTCGGCGACCTGGCCCGCCGGGACGCCGGGGATCGTGACGGTGCCGGAGATGGGCGCGCCGGTGACGTCGTCCGTGCCCGTCGCCACGTTGTACTTCTTGGGCGTGAACGCAAAGTCCACGGTGACGTCCTGCGCCGCGCCGTATTTGTTGTTGATCTCCACGTCGAGAACCACGCTGCCGTCCGCCGCGCCGCTGTTCACCTGCGGGTTGGCGTGGACGTACCCCAGAGAGGTCTGTCCGCGCGATTCGAGGATCACCGACTGCCATATGCCGCCGGTCTGGTTGTATCCGCACGGCGCTTCACGGCCCTGCTTGCCCACCAGGGCGACGTAACCGTGCTGGCCGTAGATCGCCTTGTCCTCCACCCAGACGGTCAGTACGTTCTCTTCGCCCGGGGCTTTGAGGTACTCGGTGAGGTTGAACTCGATGGGCGTATAACCGCCGCGGTGGCCGCTGATGTATTCGCCAAAATAATACTGCGGCGTGTCGAGCTGCACCTCGTGGCCGTTGATGAATACGCGGGCCCAGTTGTCGACCGCGCCGAAATAGACGTACACCTGCTTGCCGCCCGCCGTCCAGCTCTCGTCGACGACGAAGGTTTTCTGGTACCACGCCTCGCCGCGGTATCCGGTGTTGGTGACGCCGCTCAGTTCGGTCGTCCAGCCAAACGGCACGTTGATCTTCTGGGTAAAGTCGTGGTCGTTCTGCCAGCCCTCCCGCAGACCGTCTCCGGCCGGGTCATAGTTGAAATCCCACCAGCCGTTGAGGTTCAGCCACTGTTCGCGCTTCCAGTCCGGGCGCGGATGCTCCGGGCGTTCGGTCAGCTGCCCGCCGGCCACCGAGACGAAGAACTCCTCCGGCGAAGGCACTTCAAAGCCGCCGCCCGCGATCAGGATCTTATACATGCCGGCTTTCAGGCCCGGAGGCACCGCGACGGTGACGGAGGCGGCGGTGCTGCCGACGATCGTCATCGGGGCGATATTTTTGCCGCTCGACGTCACCAGGCGGGCGGTGACGCCGTCCAGGCTGGCGCCGCTCAAAACGATGGAGCCGCCGGTGTCGCCCGCGTCGAGGTCCAGCTGGGCGCCGCTGATGTCCATCGCGCTCAGTCTCGGGCCCGTATACGTCTCCGGAAGGTAGAGCGCCGACGCCGGCACGAGTCTTTCGCCCATGCCCTTGTCGTTTCTCCAGACGAGGCGCACGTTGCTGCCGCCTTCGTACTCGAAATAGTCCAGCCGGAAGTAGTAGGCCCTGCCGGCGGTCAGCGAAACGCTGCTGCTCCACGACGTCGGGGTGGAGGCTTGATCCCACCACGAGCCGCTGTTCCAATAGTTGATGATGGCGCTGGCCGTGTCGACCCCGCCGCCCGTTGCGATCCCGTCGTCGCCGATCCACAGGCGCGAGCCGTTGTCGGAATAACAGCGGAACTCATAGACGCCGGTTTCGGGCGGCACGATCCAGCCGGTCCAGCGCATGCCCGCGTTGTCGCCGACGCCGCACCGCGCCTGCAGGACGTCTTCCATCGTACCGAAGCTGATTTCGTTGTCCACGTAGTATCCGTAGGACGTCGCGGTGAAGGAAACGCTGGTTCCGGTTCCGGTGGTACGGAACGCCTGCGCCAGCAGGCCGTGGTGGACAAATTCCGACGCCGGCTTGTCCGCGGCCGGCGCCGAGAGCACCTGGAACGAGACCGCCCCCACGATCATGATCACGGCGATCATAAGGGACACTGCGCGGCGCGCGCTGAACGCATGCTTGAACTCTTTTGTCATTTGATACCAACCTCCCACATCGTTGTTTCTCCTCATGGATTCTCCAAACCGATTCCCCTGTCTAAGCCCGCGGCCCTGAGCGGCCCTGAGCATATTCCACTCTATAGTATAATGGTTTCAGAATTTCATGTCTTTGCATTTTCTTGATGTGGTTGGTGTATATCTTGATCTGCAATTGCCAATAAATCTCCATGCAACGACAGATAAACTTAGAAACTCTGTCTAAAAAACAAGGACCCACCCACACGGGGCCGGGGGACGCCCGGCCTGTGTGGGTGGGTCCTTGTTCATCTTGCGCGGGATGCCCCTCCCGCGTTATAATGGATGTGACGGGTCTCTCAGTGGCTCTCCGTGCCCAGGCACCCGGTGTGCCGCTTGATGGCCGCGAAGCTCTCCTCGCTGATCACATGCTCGATGCGGCAAGCGTCCTCGCCCGCGATCTTCTCGTCGACGCCCAGAGATACAAGCCACCGGGAAAACAGCGTGTGCCTCTCGTACATCTTCTCCGCCACCGCGGCGCCCTTTTCGGTCAGCCGGATGTAGCCGTCTGAATCCATCTCGATGCAGCCGTTTTCCCGCAAATTCTTCATGGCTACGCTGATACTTGGCTTGGAGTAACCGAGTTCGTTCACGATGTCGATGGAGCGGACAGCTCCGATCCGCCGCTTCAGCACGTAGATCGTCTCCAGGTAATTTTCAGCGGACGCCTGTATTTTCATGGCCATCCCCCTCGTCAATATGCTCCGGAGCCCCATGGGAACCCCGGCGTTGTATCCAATATATCACAATCTCGCTCAAAAAGCAATCGGGTGCCCGCCTCCTTTTGGGCACCTCCGAAAACTTCGTGCGCGGCGACTCGCCGCACATCCCCGCCGCGGATACACAATTTGTACTATTTTTTCTTAATTTCCATATATTTACTGTTGAGCAGAGGAAACACACTGCGCTGTGAGAGGCGTCTCGATACGCCCAAACGAGGAGAGGGGACTTTTGATGCTTGTCTTTACCACGAGACTGACAAGGCGGGGGCTGGCGGCCGCCGTCATTCTGGCGGGCGCGCTGCTGTGCGGGATCATCCTGCTGGCGGCGCGCCTCGGGGCGGGCCCGCGGGACGCGGTCGAATCGACGCCGACGCCGCGCGACATCCATAACAACGAGGACCGCGTCGCCTACCTGGAGTCCTTCGGCTGGCGGGTGGAACCGCAGCCCCTGGAGGTCCAGGAGGTGCGCATTCCGGACGAATTTGACGCCATTTTGCAAAACTACAACGAGATCCAGCTCTCGCAGGGCTTCGATCTGAGCCGCCACAAGGGCAAACGCGTCATGCGCTACCGCTACGAGATCCTAAACCACCCGCAGGAGGCCTTCGAGGTGTACGCCGACCTGCTGGTGGACGGGGACACGGTGATCGGCAGCGACGTACATACGGCCGAGCTGGACGGCTTCATGGCGGGGCTGACCCGGCCGGACGCCGACGAATTTCCGGGGGTGGGCGGCGGCGCCGCTTCCCCGCGCAACACCATCGCAAACTGACGCGCCCGGCCGGTTTCTCTGTATAAATTTCCCTCCACCCGGCGATACTAGCGGTGACCAGGTCGTGG
>JAITDM010000282.1 GCA_031282535.1 Oscillospiraceae bacterium | reverse complement strand
CAAGCGGCTGTTTGGCGGTGTGAGTGCTGACGCTGTCGCGGTCCTGCTTGTCGTCTCCGCCTGCCGTACACTCGACATGGACGAATTGGAATTCTTCAGGCTGGAAGACCTGGAAGACCTGGAAGAACTGGAACCCGATGACGAAAACCATGGCGATAGCCAAGACGTACCTGACGAAGGGACTATCCACACCCCCGCGCTTCCACAGGCCGAGTTTTTCATTCAGGGCAGCTTCGACTACGCAATCCATAGGGGCAGCTACCAATTGCTGATGGAGTTTGGCGAACACAAAAAATACTTCGCCGAAGAAAACCTGGACGGGCAGTCCGATGTCACGATGATCCTGTTGGCGGTGATAATCGGCCTGGAGAAGCTGCGGGTCCCGTGCGCGGTGACTGTCTATTCCAACACGCTCTTTGGCCTGACAAGCATCTACAACAAGAACGGACATCTGCGTGAAGCCGTGCCGCCCAAGACGGCAAACTACGAATTGAAGAAGCAGATTCGCCTGCTGCTCGAAGAGAAAGGCCATGTGCTGTATAACTTCGACGACAACGCGCTTCGGGAATATATAGGCCGGTACCGAGAAGAGGCCGCAGCGGAACCAAACGGAGGTGCGTTATGACCATCACCCGTTGCCCATGGGGAGACACCGCCGACACCCTCATGCGTGATTACCACGACAATCAGTGGGGCAAACCGTGCTTCGACGAACGCGAACTCTTTGAAATGCTCATCTTAGAGGGTATGCAAGCGGGACTGTCGTGGTCGTGTATTCTGCACAAACGCGAGAACTGCCGCGCGGCGTTCGACGACTTCGAAGCGTCCATTGTCGCCTCCTATGATGAGTGCAAAGTGGCTGCCCTGCTACAAGACAGCGGCATCATTCGCAACAAGCTGAAAATCAACGCCGCCATCACCAACGCACAGGCGGTCCTGCGGCTTGGTTCGCTGCGTGACTTTATCTGGGGATACGTTGATGGCAAACAAATTGTAAATAATTGGAAACTACAAGGCGAAATGCCATCGACCACGCCACTGTCCGATACAATCAGCAAGGATATGAAAAAACGAGGCTTCAAGTTTGTCGGCAGCACGATTGTCTACAGCTACCTGCAAGCCATCGGCGTGGTGAATGACCACATCGAAAGCTGTGCGTTTAAATGCGATCATTCAAAATAACATGTTTTGAATGGTGAGAGCGGCGTGCCGTCCATCATACAGGAACGCGTATTTGGCGATGCGCACTATCTCATTTGCGCACCAATGCTACAAAACGCAGCAAGCATTTCGAGGGATTCTTTGATGCGATTCGCAGGGAGTCGAACCCCCCGGCGGCTGCGCCGCCACCCCCCCTTTGCGAAAGTGGGCTTTTGGATGCGGCGTTTGCTGTTTGGGAAAAATGCCCGACCGTTTCCAGACTCTCAAAGCCAACGAGGAAGAAAACACTTTTATCCACTTCTGACGGTAATTATGGTAATCGTGACGGTAATGACGGTAATCATGAGGGCAATGACGGTAATCGTGACGGTAATCAAAAATGACTATTTTATCTTCTGAGAGGCCATGTTATGGAGATTTTCAAGAACCCACACTGCAAAAAGGTCAGGGGCAGTCATATCCTAGAGGTGAGCTGCGCCTACTGCCAATGCTTCATCGCCAACTACCAGAAAGTCGGCGAAAGCAACTTCGTGAAAATGTACAATGACCGCATCGTCGACGGGTCCATCGACTTCTCAAAGTACCACGGAGCCCTGTTCTGCCCCAACTGCGGTGAACGCATCGCCACGCGTTACGTCACGAAGATTGACAAAAAAGAAGCTTACAGATTGGTTCCGTCTGCGTTTCATAGAAAGCGAGTAAATAGCAAGGAAGGACTGCATGATGAACTATAGTCGTTGATTATATCATTGCCAATGTTGACAGGCACAACACAAATTACGGCTTTATCCGCCATGCTGAAACACTTGAATGGCAGGGTTTCGCTCCCATTTTTGACAGCGGTTCTTCTCTGTGGTATGATACTGCTGATGTCGGGTCTGAAGTTGATTGCATGCCGTTCCGAGAGAAGCACGACGACCAGATAAAACTGGTTAAAGATTTCACTTGGTTCGATTTCGAAGCGCTTAGCGGAATCAGAGAGTTTATTACAGATACCTTGATCAATTCACCAAACATTGATGGCACTCGGGCAGGAGCAATTGCGGACGCAGTTTGCGATAGGGCGGCTATTGTGGCGGAACTCGCCAAAGGCAAAAGTTTGTGCGCAATCAAGGGGCGGAGTGTTCGGACTAAAACTTCCACAGTTCCGCAAAAGAAAGAACCTCAGTCAATATCAGAGTATATTCAAAATCTCAAAGAGCAAACGGACGGCAGGCAACCATAACCCGGCCTCTTTCAGCGAGTGGGAGCCGCGAAAATCGCGGCTCCCACTCGCCTCTGCGCCTTTTTGTGTGCCTATCTGTTCGCCGCGGACACAAGCGGTACGTTGTCCTTATCCCACACGAAGGCGCCGTAATTCCTTTCGGCAGTCTCCGCTATGGGCGCCTCCGGTTGTACGTATGTCTGCTTCCCAACCGATACGGCCGCCCGTTCAACGGCCGCCAAACGGCCGTCCTCATATGAAGCGAGGATCCTGTAAACGCTCGCCGGAACCGTCGTGTCGTTGACGACCGCGTATTTCGCTTTCAGCCCGTCGCTCTCCTGTTCGAAGAACGGCCGCGCCACGACGCCGCGCTCGAAGACGACGAATTTCGCGTCCGCCAGATTGGCGTGGTCGGCGGATTGATCGCCGCCGGCGTCGAGCTGGATGCGCAGCGTGGAGGCGCCGCGGATGTCGACGCTGGCAAACTTCGCCGGGGTGCTGCCGTACATCACGCCGCTCTCAAAACGCGGCTTGACCTCGTCGTCTATAAAGATGCGGAAGTTCACCGACGAACGGCTTTTGCCCGCCGTGCCGCCGCTCAAACCCGCCAGTTCGTCCAGATGCTTTTGCCACGAAATGCCGACGTAGGTCTCAAAACGGTCATAGCCCAAACCCGCAATGTTGTACACGAGGGAACTGCTCCCCGACGCGCTCGCGTGGGAACCGACGCCCTTCGCAAACACCGCCGCGGTCGTGCCGTCCAGCGTCACCATCATGGCGCCGCTGACGGAGCTGTCCTTGACCGCGTAATTGCCGTAGGCCGTGTTGCTCACCAGCCGCGCAGCGGGCAGATCGCTGAGATACAGCGCCTCGCCGATAAACTTGGCGTCCGCCCAGTTCGCGTGGTCAGCGGCATTCGAAGAACCGCCGTCGAGCGAGAGCCGCACGCGCTTGGCGCCCGTGATGTCCACATCGACGAACTGCGCCGGCGTTCTGCCGCCCATCACGGGGCTCGTGAAACGCGCCGTCGTCTCGTCGTCCACATACACGCGGAACGTGACCGACGAACGGCACCCCTTGTCCTTGTTCGTGGCGGCGCCGCCGTTGTACAGCGGCGTGCCGTCGTTCTCGACGACCGCCGTCCAGAACGGTATGCCGACATAGGCCTGGAACCTCGTGAAGCCCATGCCCTCGACCTCATACACAGCCTCGCTCGCGCCGGCCTTCGCGTGGCCGCCAATCCCCTTGTCAAATGTCAGCTCGGACACGCCGTCCGCCGCCGTGACGGACATCGGCATGCCGTATCTGACGGAAATGTCGCTGTAAATCACGTCGTACCAGTTCATCGAAGCCGCCGCCATGTCGCTCGCATAGCGCTCGTAGGGCTGGCCGAAACGGCGGAAATTGACGTAATAATACGACTTCGCCCCGGCGCCGTCCGTCACGGCGACGACGGTGACGCCCGGAACCTCCTGCGCGGGGAACACTTCGAAACTGGCCGCGTCCGACTCAAGCTGCGCCGATACGACGGGCACGGCGCCGCCGGCCGCGGGATAATAGTAGCTGTGGTTGTCCGTCTTGAACTCCGGCAGCACCAAACCGTCCACCGTCAGCCCGCAGATTGTGTCGTCCGGCGAAGTCCACGCGAGGAATTTCGCGTCGGCCCAATCCGCCCAGTCGTAATTCGGCGAGGAGAGCGGATCCGACCAGATTCTGATCCGTACCGCGCCCGCCACGTCGACGCTGACACGCTGGCTCTCCCGGCTCGACGGCCCGGACGCGGCGCTCGTGTAGACCTCCGCAAAGCTGCCGTCGCCGTAGTCCAGATATACATGGAACTTCGCGTCCGCGCCGGTATTCGTCTGCCTGCGGTCGATGCAGACATACGCCTGAAAACGCCTGAAGCCGCGGCCCTCTATGTCGTAGATCGCCCAGCCGTTGGCGTTGCCGTCTATTGCGACGCCTTTGTCAAACGTTTTGCTCTGGCCGTCCACCGTGACCTGCAGCCCGGCGTTACCCGCCCTGTTTTTGTCGTTGTGAACGGTCATGCCGCTCGACGTATGCGTCAGATCGCTGAGATACACCGTGCTCACCGCGACGGGCGCCAGATTGTCACAGGCGCCCTTGACGGCCGCCGCCGCCGCGTCGACATCGGCCTGCATGGTTTCGGGATCGTCGTAGAGCGCCCGCGCCGCCGCCAGCGCCTGTTCCAAATCCGCCCAGGACGAGGCGGAGTACTGCCAGTCCGCCAGGCTCTCCGCCGCGGCGATCGCCGCGTCCAGCGCGGCATAGTCCAGATTGACCAAATGGTAGACGAGGAACTTCGCGTCGGCCAGGTCCGCCCAGTCGCTGTCGTTGGAACCCAGCTCGTCGATCTCGATCGTGAGGATGTCCACGCCGTTGATCGGCAGGCTGACGAACTGCGCGTTCTGCGACCCGTTGCCGGTCTCCGCGCTCTCGTACATCAAAACGCCGTCGCCATATATGCGGAACTTCACGTTGCCGCCGCTCGGCTTCGCGTAGTCGACGCCGAGATATGACTGGAACCAGTGGAAGCCATACGCGCCGATGTCGTAGATGAGCGTGGCAATGCCCGGCTGGACTTTCGCGTGGGCGGATACGCCCTTGTCGAACGTCCGCACGGCGCCGTCGACCATCAGCTGTATCTTGCCGCCTCTGTCGCGGCGGATGTCGCGCCGGATGCCACTTTCGCCCGCGCCGTCGTGCGTGATGCTGCCCGGACTGAGCTGCAGGGCGTCGTCAGACAGGTACACCACGCTCTGCGGACGGCGGTTCGGGTGCGTCACCAGCGCGGCGATGGCGCCGTCGATCGCGTTGGCCGCCGCGTCGATCTCGGCCTGTGTGCCCAGGCCGGTCAAAAGGCCGTTTCCGGTGGCGGCCGCCGCCGCCAGCGCGCTCCACGAATCCTCCGTGTAGTGTTCCCGCACGAGATACGACGTCCTCGTGAGCGCCTTTTGGAGGGCGCGAACGTCGCTCAGCCCGTCAACCGCCGCTCGCAGCGCGCCATACGCCGCTTCGACAGCGGCGGCCCCGGGGACAGTCTCGGTGATCTGCGGGACGTCCAGCACGCGGTTCGCGGCGTCGAGGGCGCCTGCGAGAACGTTCCATGATGCCTCGGTGTAGGCGCTCTCCGTGAGCGACGGGATAAAATCGATCAGTGTTCGAAGCCGCGCAATGTCCGGGCGATACACCGGAAGTCCGGCGATTTCGTCCGCCGTCGCCGGCGTCAATTTGACCGCGTAGCCAAAGCCGTACTTGAGCGAACGCGTGAGCGTCATATCGCGGTTCACCAGTACGGTCGTATATTCCAGCGTCTGGCCGGCTTTCGAGCCTGCCGCACCCGTCTGCCGTCCGCCGGACGGGTCGGCGTCCGCGCCGTCGGCGAAGATCTCCGCCTTGTACGCGACGCCGGCGTCCAGGAACGTGAGCGGCAGCGACAGTTCACGCGTCACTGCCGACAGGCTCGCTACGTACCATACGTCGTCAAAGCTCTTGCGCGCGCAGGTCACATATTCCCGAATCCTGGCTTCGAGGTACAGCGATTCTTTCCACGTGGCGGGCAGGCTCTCCCAGAAGCCGTGCTTGCCCGCGTCGCCCGCCGGTATGGTGTCGGGATTGGTGTACCAGTAGAGCAGGTGCAGGCCGGATTTAAAGACAATCGGCGAGGCCAACGCGTAGGCCTTGGTCGCTTTGCCCACATAACAATATGTGTGGTCGGCGGGGCCCTGTATTGTCCGCGTGAAGGCGAACGAAAGATCGTCGGACACCTCAAGCGATGATTCCTCGTCGCCCTTGATGCCTTCGACGGTCAGGCAGTTTGGGAACGTGCGCTCGGTCCCGGTCGTCACGTATTCGTCGTGTATCGTCATGATCAGATGATGGCGGGCCGCCGCCTCGATGATGTACTGGTTGTTGGCCTCGTTCTTCTGCGAGTTGACGTCTACAAACCCCGGCTTGACGCCCTTGACGCCCCACTTCTCATAGTAGGCGAACAGTTCGTCGGCGGTGAAGCGGTAGCGGCCGCTGCCGTCGTCTGGGAAGAATACGCCGTTGACGTACAGGATAATGCCCACGCCCCGCTCTTTGGCGTACTGGCAGAGCGCCGGTACGTCCACGTCGACCGAACCGTTGCGGTAGACGCCTTCGCCCGTCCCGTTGTACCCCTCGCCGCTTTTGCCGAGCAGGTTCCTGTAGGCGACGTCGCTGGCCACGTTCATATCGAGCGCGGCGGGGTCGAGCCGCGGGTCGTTTGTCAGCGTCGATTCCTGCCCGTACCAGCCCGCGTCGAGCAGCACGTATTTGTGGCCGTTGGCCGCGCACATGTCGATGACATTTTTGATAAACGCGTTGTTCAGCCCCGTCGCGCGGACGGCCGATCCGGGTTTCACCCACTGTGAAAAGCCATATGCCGCCTCGTCGGGCGCCTCATTGAGATTGGGGATGATGTCCGCGTTTTTGGGCAGTTCCGTGAGCGAATCGGCGCAGACGATCACGCGCCACGGCGACACGTTCGGCCCCGCCTCCGTCACCGCGACATTGGAATACAGCCCGGCCTTCACCGCCCGCGTCCCGTTGGGCGACAGGTTCATCACGGCGTAGTTGTCGAGATTGGCCTCGGCGATCGTAATGGCCTTGCCGTTCGGATAGAGCACCGTCATGGGGCGGCGGAACGTGCCGGAGCCGAGGCTCGTCACCGCCCGGATGGTCTGGCCGGTTTGGTTTGTGTTGTTGTGCATATAGGCCGTGCCGCCGCTGGGGAACGTAAACCGCGTTTCCTCGCCTGTCACGTTGTAGCCGGCGCCTTCGGGCAATATGTAACGCAGCGCGGCGCCGCCCTGGTCGTACGCCCGCAGTTCGACGCCCAGGCGCAGGTCGCCTTTTTCCAGCGTGAATGTCTTTCCGTTCCAGCGGTCGACGATTGTTTCGCGTTCGCCGACGACCGGTTTCCATGTCGTATCGCCCGTGTTTGCCGCTGTCGTATAGCCGGTGAAGCCGTCGGACAGGCCACCCAGCGACGTGTTGATCCCAAGTCGCGACGGCTCGACGACCTCGAAGCCGTTTTGCACGACATTGTAGTACGGCGTTCCGTTGTCCAGCCAGAAGCTGGCGACGACCGCGCCGTCCGGCGACGACACGGTCTCCGCGCCCGCGGGCGCGGCGCCGTAGGCGGCGGGCGCGAACACGAACGCGGGCATCGCCACCGCGACGGCGAGCAGCGCCGCCAGAATGCGTTTCCGCATGATAATCTCTCCCTCAAATGTAATAGTAAGCAAACAACGCAGGTCCTCTTCCCCGCTTCCAGGTACGCTGCACACACACCCGGCCGCCGGCTTGATGCTTTCCCTCTCATGTCATTCCCCGACTTGTGAAAGGGCGCTTTTTACACGGCCGCAAGCAGAAGAACTTCTTTATTATACAACATATCAGTACAAAGGTCAAGGGAATAATCGGCTCATTCTTATATAGTATGACCAAAAACAGGGGGCGCTTTCCCGTGAGGGAACGGGGCACACGAAACGCAATCGTCATTGACATGACTCGTTATCCCGTATATAATAAGCAAACATTGAGTGGAGTCCGATGGGGTCCGACCCTTTATGCGGCGAGGTGGAGACATGCGGATAAACAGGCTCTTTGGGATTGTCCATGTGCTGCTCGCCCACGGCATCGTGACCGCCGGTGAACTGGCGAAGCGTTTTGAGGTTTCCGTGCGGACGATCCTGCGCGACGTCGATACGCTGTCTGCGGCGGGCATCCCCGTGTACACGGCGCAGGGCAAGGGCGGTGGCATCGCTCTGACAGAGAGTTACGTCCTGAACAGAGCGGCTGTTTCAGACGAGGAGCAGAATGAGA
>JAITDM010000263.1 GCA_031282535.1 Oscillospiraceae bacterium | reverse complement strand
CCGCTTCACCACCGTCGGCGGGACGCCGGGCGATCTGGACGGCGACGACAAGGTCACGCTGATCGATCTCTCTGAGATCATCGACGCCTTCGGCGTCACAAGCGCAAGCAGCGCGTGGGTCCAGTATCGGTTCTTTGACTTCAACGGAAACAACGCCATCGACATCCAGGACATCGTCGAGATCGCGCTCAAGGTGAATTGACAAATTTTGCCAATTCCTCGTCCCTCTTTATCACCACCGCCGTCTGCCCGGCCAAACGGCCGGGCAGACGGCGGAAAAGCAAGGCGGCCCGGCGCCCCTTGCTTTTCCGCATGTTCTGAGAGGCGCCGGATTTTTACGGAAAGGCTGAGACAGATTATGAAGCAGAGCCGCGGGCTGTCCTCCACGATCACCGCCGCCGCGATCGGCGTGTTTTTGCTGTTTTTGCTCGTCTTCAACCTGACGCTGCGGTTTCAGCGGCCGGCCGACATCGAGGCGGGCATCGCCTACACCAAGGCGCGGGTCATCGGGATCGAGAGCGACACGATCCAGCCGGACCCCGATTTTCCGGACATCCGGATCGGCCGGCAGGACCTGGTGTTGGAGATCACGGAGGGCGCGCACAAGGGGCGGATCATCCGCACCTACAACCTGGTGGAGCGCATCATCAACAACCCCGCGCAGATCGGCACACGGTTCATTCTCTCCAGCTACGACGACTTCATCACGGCCCTGGTCGTCGACTACGACAGGGAGGCGATCCTCTATGGGCTGGCCGCGCTGTTTGTCGCGGCCGTCGTGCTGCTGGGCCGGCGCAAGGGGGTGCACTCGCTGCTGGCGCTGCTCTTCACGCTGGTGTGCATCCTCTTCTTCTTCATCCCGCTGATCGTGGTCGGCGTCGACCCCATCGCCGCCGCGATGCTCGTCGTGGCTGTCTCGTCGGTGGTCACGCTGTGGATGCTGAACGGCTGGAGCCCAAAGACGATATCGGCCGTCGTCGGCTGTGTGGCCTGCACCTTTCTGGCGGGGCTGGTCGCCTTTTTGTTCGGCGCGGCCGCGCGCATCACGACGATGAACACGCCGGAGGCCGAGACGCTGCTCTTCGTCGCGCGGGGGACCCATCTCAGCTTTCGGCATCTGCTGTTTGCCGGCGTCCTGTTCTCCTCCCTCGGCGCGATCACCGACACGGCCATGTCGATCTCCTCCTCGATCTTCGAGATGCGCGCGCTGAACCCGCAGCTGCCGCGCGCGCAGTTGTTCCGCTCGGGCATGAACATCGGGCGCGACGTGATGGGCACGATGACCGATACGCTGATCCTGGCCTTCACCGGGGGCAGCATCAACACCCTCGTGATCTTCTACATGTACGCGCTGCCCTATATGCGGCTGATCAACATGCAGCTCCTGGTGGTGGAGGTCCTGCGCGGCCTTTCGAGCAGCGTCGCCGTCGTCGCCTCCATCCCCGTGACGGCCCTGCTTGCCATGCTGCTGTGTGACAGAAAGGGTAAAAGCGCAGCGTGACTCCGGTTAAACAAAGGCCCCTCCCGGTGCCGGGAGGGGCCTTTGACCTGCGCGCCCGCTATGGGGAATGCACAGGTGAGTTTGGCCGATATGCGATGAAATCTTATTTTAGCCGGAAACGGCCGAAGGATCCGGGGGGATAGGCGGCGACAGTGTGAAGGTGATGGTCACGGGGTTGTGGGCGGCGTTTTGGAAGCCGAGGTCCTTGGTCTGGACGGAGACGAGCGTCACGTTGTCTGAGAGCCAGAAGCCGTCGGTTGTGAAGGTGGGCGTTTCCTCCGTGTAGGGCGCCGACAGGCTGCGGCGGGTCGGCGTGTCCGTATCCACCGCCAAGTGGAAGCCTGTGGGCATCGCCTGTGCCGGCAGCCCCGTATAGCCGGCCGGCGGCGCCGCCGGCGCCGGCGCGCCGGGCAGCAGGTGCGAGAAGTCCGCGCCCACGACCACATAGTGTCCCTTTTCGGCCTCGGCTTCGAGGAAGGTCCGCATCTGTGCAAACTGCGCGTCGCGGGCCGCCCCGTCCTCGCCGAACGGCGCGAACCGGGTGTTCACGAGGACTAGCTCTCCGCCGCCCTCCACCGCCATCCTAAGGACCAGGAAGCAGCGGTTTGGGACAAACAGGCGCTCCGGAAAGGGCATGCCCCCGTCGAATCGGACGCGCGCGCTGTCGCGGATGGAGAGCTGTGAGAAGCTCATCAGACCGCTCTCCACGCGGCCCACGGCCTGGGAGAGCGGGAACGGCACAAAGGGAGACTTGTAGTCGAGGGCAAAGCAGGACACATAACTTTCCAGCAGGCTTGACAGCGCGGCGCGCTGGTCGACGCCTAAGCTGCGCCGGCTGTCCGTGTCCACCTCCTGAAAAAACAGGAAGTCGTAACCGTTGCCGGCCACGTCCAGGATGGCGCTCAGGTTTTCCTCCACTGTCTCCCGGTTCTCCGCGACGGCGCGGCGGCCTCCTTCCGAGAAGTGGTCCTGCGCCGCGTCCAGGCCGGCGTATCCGATGTCGAAGGTCAGTGCGGAATAGGTCTGGCCCACGCGCGCGAAGGGTCGGATGGAGCGGCCCTCCACCGCGACCCGCGCGCTGTCGGCCGGCCGGTACTCGGTGATGACGAAAAACAGCAGCAGGCAAACGGCCAACAGGACCAACAGGCCGGCCAGCGAGAAAACGACCTTGAGGACACTGGGCCAAACCGGTCTGCGGCCGTTGTAGTGGATGAATTTTTTTTGATTTTTTTTCACATTGGTCCCTCTTCTCCGGGATATAGGGGGCGCGGTCTGCGTCTGCCCCGAGGCCACGCCCGCAATGGGTGCCCATCGCGTATGCACCTATACAGTATATAACATAAACGTATTTTTTTCCACCGCAAAGAGGGAGAAAAATATTTCTGCATACCCTCTTGACAGATTGAGTTTACTACTGTAAAATAAACTATACGAGAAAACAAATTTACGGAGGTGGCGATATGGGGATTCGCATACCGGAAGCGGAGCTTGAAATTATGCGCGTGCTGTGGCGGGAGCAGCGCCCGATGAAGGTCACAGACCTCATCGAGGCGTTCAAGGACACACGGGGGTGGAACAAGTCCACCATTCACACGTTCGTCGCCCGTATGCGCGAGAAGGGCATCATTGAGACGACGGAGCGGTACGGCGTGGCGCGGTACGTACCCTGTGTCACCGAGGACGAATACACGCTTGCGGAAGAAAAGGCTGTACTGTCTAAATTCAGCAGCGCGAAGGCGCTCGCACTCGCGATGGTGCGCAACGGACATCTGACCGACGCGGACATTGAGGAACTGCGCGAATACTTCAAGGCGGGGGGGCACACGAAATGAGCGAGCTCATGCGCGCCATTCTCATTATGACGATAACAGGGAGCCTGCTCGCCGCCCTGCTGTTCACGCTGAAACCGCTCTTGCGCGACCGTTTGCCGAAATCAGCGCAGTATTATCTCTGGCTTGTGGTTGTCGCGGCGCTGCTTGTGCCTGTGTCACGGATTGTGACGCTGCCGGGTGGCAGCGCTGCACCGCTTGTGGCCGCACCCGACAGGGTGGTGGAAAGGTTCGTCATAACTTCCGAAGAAGAATTGACGCGATTGACGCACAGCATGCCGACGCAATCGGAAGTGGACGATGGCCAATATCGGGCTGTGCTCAATCAGATTCAAAGCCCGATTTCGGGTGCGGTTACCGTTCTGGTGGTCATCTACCCGTTCGGCATATTGGCTGTGCTGATGTATATTGTCATCAGCAACGGCATCTTTCTGAAGCTGCTGCGCCGCCACAATGTTTTGACTGACATGGATGGCCGTATCCCGGTGTATCGCAATGCGCTCGCATCCACGCCTATGTTGATTGGCATGTTCAAACCTGCCATCGTACTGCCGGACAAAGAATATACCGATGAACAGCTTGAAGCTGTGCTGTG
>JAITDM010000250.1 GCA_031282535.1 Oscillospiraceae bacterium | reverse complement strand
GTCCGGCCGCGCGCCGCGCCGAAAGACCATCAGGTTGCCGAGCGCGTCCTCGCGGATCTCGTCGGCGTGGGGGGCGACCCGCCGGCGGATCGCGTCGCGCACCTCGTCCTCCCAGCCGGAGACGCCGTCCAGTGCGCAGAGTGCCCTCACCAGTGCAATCATAGACTCACCTCGCCTGTCCGGCGTATTTTGAGGCAAAAACAGCCGCCGCCATCAGCTGCGCCTCTGCCGGCGGTTTCGCGCCGGCAGGCAGTCCTCCAGCGCGGGGGAGGAGAGGAAAGCGCCCAGGAGGCGCGCGGTGTGCTCCAGATCGTCCAGCCGGAGCGTCTCGACGGGGGTGTGCATGTACTTGAGCGGCACCGAGAGCACGGCCGTCGCGGCGCCCGCGCCGGCGATTTGCAACACCCACCCATTCGTGCCGCTGGAGCCCTCCATCGCCTCGATTTGAAAGGGGATCTCCCGCGCCCGCGCCAGGGCGGTCAGCGCCCCGGCCAGACGGCGGTCGCAGTTGGGGCCCACGCCGATGCACGGCCCGCCGCCGGGCGCAAACGTGCGCGCGCGGGGGGCGTCCGGCGTGTGCGCGTGGGTCACGTCCACCGCGATGCAGACGTCCGGCCGCAGGCCGAAGGCCGCCGCGCGCGCGCCCTGAAACCCCGCCTCCTCCTGCACGCTGCCGCACACCGCGAGGTCCGCGGCGCACGGAGTGTCCCCCAGAAGGGCCAGCGCGCGCAGCAATACGGCAAATCCGGCCCGGTCGTCCAGCGCGCGGCCGGCGCACTGCCCGCCGCCGAGCGGAAAACAGTCCGCGTCGAAGACGCCGAACGTCCCCGCCGGAAACCGGCGCGCCGCCTCGGCCTCCGCGAGACCGGTGTCGATGAACAGGTCCTGCACCGGCGTCGTGCGCACGTCGTCCGTCCCCCGCAGGTGGGGCGGCAGGCAGGTGACGAGCCCGGGGCCGGGCGGGTCGCCCAGCAGGCGCACGGGTTGGTTCGGCAAAATACGCGGGTCGATGCCGCCCACCGTGCGAAAGCGCAAAAAGCCCTGCGCACGGCCCGTGACGACAAAACCGACCTCGTCCAGGTGGGCGTCCAGCAGCAGCAGGGGCGCGTCCGGCCGGCCGCAGCGCTTCCGGCCGATCAGGCTGCCCAGCCGGTCGATCTCCACGCTGTCCACCAGCGGGGCCAGCAGCGCCGCGGCGCCGCGTACGACCGGGCTCTCCCGTCCGGCCGGCCCCGGCCAGGCGGTGAGTTCCGCGAGTGTCGTCAGCAGCTGCGTCATACGGGCGCCTCCGTTCCCGGCCGGCGGGCCATCGCCCGGGCGAGCACCAGTTCCTTGAACCGGTTCCCGCGCGCTTCGAAGTTGGGGAACTGGTCAAACGAGGCGCAGGCGGGCGAGAGCAAAATGATGTCGCCGGGCTCCGCCTGCGCAAACGCCGTCTCCACCGCCCGATCGAGTGTCCCGGCGTCGGCGATGGGCGGCGCGCCGGGCACGCCCGCCACGGCGGCGCGAATCGCCCCCGCCGTGGCGCCGATGAGGACGAGCGACTTCACATGCGCCGCCGCCGCCGGCCCCAGGCCGTCAAACGGGATGTGCTTGTCGTACCCGCCCGCGATGAGGATCACCTTTTGCGTGAACGCGCGCAGCCCGGCCAGCGTCCGGGTGGGGCTGGAGGCGATGGAGTCGTTGTAGCAGCGCACGCCGCCGACGTCCGCGACGAGTTCGATTCGGTGCGGCACGCCGGCGAAATCCCGGGCGATCCGCGCCATGGTCTCCGGGCGCACGCGCCCGTACAGCGCGGCGCAGGCCGCCAGATAATTTTCCACGTTGTGCGCCCCGGGCAGGCGGATGTCCCGCGCGGCGAACAGGCGCTCGCACCGGCCGTCCTCCCGGACGACGAGCGCGCCGTCCTCCAGCGACACGCCCTCCGGCAGCGGCTCTGTCCGGGAGAAGAGGCGCGCCCGGCCCGGGGCCGCCCCGGCCATCGCCCGCGTGCGCGCGCAGCCGGCGTTTAAGACGACCAGCCCGCGTTTGTCCTGGTGGCGGAAGATGTTCTCCTTGGCCTGCGTGTACTCCTCCATCGAGAGATGGACGTCGAGATGGTTCGGCGTCACATTGGTGATCACCGCCGTGGCGGGGCTCGTCGTCACGGTCATCAGCTGAAAGGACGACAGTTCCAGCACCGCCGTGTCGCCCGGGCCCATGCGGCCGGCGTCGGCGAGCAGCGGCCGGCCGATGTTGCCGCCCAGGTGGACGGTCACGCCCTCGGCGCGGAGCATCTCCGCGATCAGCGAGGTGGTCGTCGTCTTTCCGTCGCTGCCGGTCACGCCGATGACGGGGCAGGGGCAGACGGACAGGAAGTCCTCGATCTCCGAGGTGACGACGGCGCCGTCTGCGCGGGCGCGCACGAGGGCCGGCAGGTCGGGGCGCATCCCCGGCGTGCGGTAGATGCGCTGCTGCGTGAGATGCGCCAGATAGTCGGGGCCGCAGCGCAGGTCGACGCCCAGCGCCGCGAGCTCGTCCGCCACGGGCCCGAGCGCAGCGCGCGTCTTTCGGTCGCAGGCGGTCACGTGCGCGCCGGCCTCCGCCAGCAGGCGGATGAGCGGCGTGTTGCTGACGCCGATGCCGAGCACGGCCACCGAAACGCCCCGGAACGCGCGGAGGTATGCGTCAAACGAAGGAATCATGCTCCACCTCAAACGGTTTCAAAAGGTCCGGAGCGGGCGCTCCGGTTTTCTCTATTATACGCAAGACGCCGGAGAAATTCAATGTTCTGTTTGCGCGTTTCCAAAAGGCCGCGCCAAAAAACGCGGCGCTCTCTTGCTCTTTGCCCGATTGCTTGGTATAATAGACAAATTACAGATGGGGAAGATTACAGATGGGGAAGAGGAAACAGGCATCCATGAAATATGAGACGTGGACCGGCCGGCCGATGGACGACCGGGCGGTGGAGAGATTGGAGGCGGCGGGGTACGGACCGCTGCTGGCGCGCGTACTCTGCGCGCGGGGCTGCGCGGCGCCCGCGGAGGCCGACGCGTTTTTGTCGACGGACCTCGCCGCGCTGCCGGATCCGTTTTCGCTGCGCGACATGGACCGCGCTGTGGCGCGTATCCGGCAAGGGCTCGCGGCGGGGGAGTGCATGGCGGTGTACGGCGACTACGATGTGGACGGCATCACCGCGACCGCGCTGCTCACGCACGCGCTGCGCGCGCGGGGCGCCCGCGTGATCTGGTATGTCCCCGACCGGCTGGAGGAGGGGTACGGGCTGAATGTCCCCGGCCTCGCGCAGTTGCGCGCGCAGGGCGTGAGCCTGGTCATCACGGTGGACACCGGCGTGACGGCCGTCGCCGAGGCCGAAGCCGCCCGGGCGCTCGGGCTCGATCTCGTGATCACGGACCACCACCAGTGCCGGGAGACGCTGCCGGACGTCTGCGCCGTCGTCAACCCCTGCCGGCCGGACTGCGGCTATCCGTCCGCTTTGGCGGGCGTCGGCGTCGCCTTCAAGCTCCTCTGCGCGCTGGAGGCGCCCGCGCCCGCGGCGGAGGTGCTGGCGCGCTACGGCGACCTCGTGGCGCTCGGCACGGTGGCCGACGTCATGCCGCTGACGGGCGAGAACCGCGCGCTCGTCGCCCGGGGACTCTCGTTGCTGGAGGACAGCCCCCGCCTGGGGATCCGGTGCTTGATCGAGGAGGCCGGTCTCACGGCGGGGCGGCTCACGGCCGACTCGATCGGCTACGGCCTCGGGCCCCGGCTCAACGCGGCGGGGCGCATGGGCCGGGCGCAGACGGCCGTCGAATTGCTGCTCACGGACGACCCGGCCGAGGCCGCGCGCCTGGCCGGCGAGCTCTGCGATTTAAACCGCCACCGCCGGCAGGTGGAAAACGCGATCTTCAAGGACGCGCTGGCCATGCTGGCGGACGAAGCGTTCCCGCCGGCCGTCGTGCTGGCCGGCCGCGGCTGGCACGCGGGCGTGGTGGGCATTGTGGCCGCCCGGCTGGCCGCGCATTGCGACCGGCCCGTTTTTCTCATCTGTCTGGAGGACGAGAACGGCCGCGGGTCGGCGCGCAGCGCCGGCGGTCTGCATCTGGTGGACGCGCTGGCGCAGGCGTCCGATCTGTTGGATCATTACGGCGGGCACGAAAAGGCCGCCGGGTTTGCTCTCCCCGCGGCACACGTCGACGCGCTCCGCGAGCGGCTCTGCGGCGTCGCCGGCGCGATCCGGCCGGCCGGGGCGCAGCCGCTGACCGTGGACGCGTTTGTGACGCCCCGCCAGCTCGCGATGGCCCATGTGGACGAACTCCGGCGGCTGGAGCCGCACGGGACGGGGCACCCCGCGCCCGTGTTCTGCCTGGAGGGCATGCGTCTGGACGAGGTGCGGCCCGTCGGCGGCGGCCGGCATCTGCGCCTCTCGG
>JAITDM010000237.1 GCA_031282535.1 Oscillospiraceae bacterium | reverse complement strand
TCCCGTTCCTCGCCTACTTCCCCGCCGAGGAGGTGAACGCCTCCGGTGTGCTCGCGGTGGTCGCCGCGGGCCTCGTGACCGGCTCGCTCGGCAGCCATCGGTTCAGCGCCCGCGACCGGCAGACCCAGGCGACGACCTGGACGACGACCTGGACGACGACCCGGACGATGACCCGGACGATGACCCGGACGACGACCCGGACGATGACCCGGGCGATGACCCGGACGATGACCCAGGCGATGACCCAGGCGATGACCCGGACGATGACCCGGACGACGACCCGGACGATGACCCGGACGATGACCCGGACGATGACCCGGACGATGACCCGGACGATGACCCGGACGATGACCCGGACGATGACCCCGACAAAGAGCCCGGCGAAGAGCCCACCAAAGAACCCGCCGGCAACACATCTTCGCGCCCCCCGTCAACCGGCGGTGCTGTGGCGGTGACGGTGGTCGAGGAGGCCGCGCCGACTGCCGAGGGGTATGTGAACCCCTACGTCGACGTGGCGGCGTCCGACTGGTTCTATGACGCCGTGCGGTTTGTCTCCGAACGCGGATTGATGACCGGCACCGGCGCAGACCGATTCTCCCCCGGCACCGCGACGACCCGCGCCATGCTGGTGACCACGCTCCACCGTCTGGCCGGGGCGCCGGCCGCGGCGGCGGAGGGTCTCCCCTTCCCCGATGTGGAGAGCGGCCAATGGTACACCGACGCGGTCCGCTGGGCCGCCGAAAACGGCGTCGTCGAAGGGTATGACGACGGCCTCTTCCGGCCGCACGACTTTGTCACCCGCGAGCAGATCGTCACCATCCTGTACCGGTACGACCGGCGCGGCGGCGCGGGCACGGACGCACAGGCCGATCTGTCCCCGTACGCCGACGCGGACCGGATTTCCGACTGGGCGCGCCCGGCCGCGCAGTGGGCCGTCGCACGCGAAATCCTCCAGGGCCGCGACGGGACGACCCTCGCCCCCAGGGACCGCGCCACCCGCGCCGAGGTCGCCGCGATCCTCCAGCGCTACCTCGCGGACAGCCCCGGCACGGACACCTCCGAGGGCGCGTAATTGGCAATAATTGGATAACTATCAATCTCTCTTTTCATTGTTTTTCTCTCCATAACGACACAGGGGTCCGGGCGCATTGCCCAGACCCCTGTGTCGTTGCTCTGCAAAAGAACCGCGCATTTTCAACGCCGCCCTGGCCGCGGCGGGCGATGATGGGAAACTCCCGCAACAATAACACCCCCGCGGGCGGAAGATGTTCCGGCCCGCAGGGGTGTTTTGTATGCGCGGTTAAGACCGCCGTGGGCCCGGCGGGCGCGGTCTGCGCCCGCCCTTGCGCCCCTCTTTCGACCTCATCATACCAAATCCGCGGGCGAGATGCAAGAGATATTTGCAAAAAACTTCAACGTTTAGGCAACTTTGTATAAAATCACAACAGGGCCTCTGCGGGACGGCAGCGCGCCGTTTCGCAGAGGCCCCGCCGGTCACGCCGGGAGCGTCCCGGCCTCGCACAGCGGCGCCCAGGTGTCCCGCTCCCAGAGATACGCCCTGGCCGACCCGCCGTCAGGCCGGTCGGCCGTCAGCGTGTGGTGATACACCCCCGCGCCAGCGACCGCCTCGTCCTGCAGGAGATCGGTCAGCCGGCCCCGCGCGTCGTAGACGGCCAACAGACACCGCACCGCCCTGTCGCCGCCGCCGTCTGTGTTCACCACGGTGAAGGCGGCCACGGCCGCGCCGGCGCCGTCCGCGCTCACCTCGACGGACGCCTTGAAGACGGCGTACGCCGCCTCGTCGGAGTCGGGTTTGGCCGCGCAGAGCAGCAGCTGCCGGGCCAGGCCGAGCGTCATCTGGTTCGCCCGGGGGTCCAGGCTCACGGCGTCGGCGTACGCGACCGCGCGCGCCCACCGCGCGGCGCTGGCCCCGGTGTAGGCCGACGTGTCCCACGCCCGCGCCTCGGCCAGCGTCGCCGCCAGCTGGCCGGCGATCCGCTCCGTCGTCTCGCGGTACCCCGTGGTCACCGCCACCTCCTGCGACACCGCCGCGAGGCTCATGTTGTTCAGCGCATAGAACCGCAGGTAGCAGACGCCGGGCGCCGGCGCGGCAAAGGCGGTCTTGCCGGCCGTGATCACCCCGGCCGCGTAGCCGCTTGTCGCGACGTCCACGATCTCCTCGGTGTACACCCCCGGCTGCGTGCCGTAGGCCACCTTGTACGTCGTGGCGCCCGCGACCTTCGGGAACTTCACCTGGATGATCGTGCCGGCGGACGCCGCCGTCACGGCGACCTCCTTGACCGGCTGCGCGGCGATCTCGGCCAGATCCTGCCGGGAGATGGCGCGGACCGTCACATTGTCCGCCGTGAATTTCCGGTTGTACCCCCGCAGACCGATCTTGCCCGCCGCAAACTGCGTGTCGTTGACGCTGTATACCAGCACGCCGTTCACGAAGTAATGGAGCTCGCCGCCGCTTGCGACGACCTTCAGGTGGTTTGCCTGGCCGATGGGCTTCACCGCGCCGTGGGCCGGCTCCGCCAGGGACGTCCAGTTGTTGTTGGCCCTGCCGACGACGATCCCGTCGCGCCGAATGCCGAAGTAGTAGCCCCTGTAAGCGTCCGCGCCGGACGCCTCGCCCGTCACGCGGACCATGAGGCCCGCGTTGTTGCCGTTGTCGTCGTCCACCAGACGGATGTCGGCCTCATAGACGCAGTCGGACCAGTCCGCCTGCCCGGCGACGGCCTTGATGTTGCTGCTGCTGCCCAGCTGGAGGACGCCGCCGCCCATCGTGACGAGCGCCGTGCTGCCGTACGCCGTCCACCGGGCTTCCGACGCCGCGGGGTCGGAGAAATCGTCGAAGAAGGCGGGCGCGGCGAGCGCGGCGAGCCAGGCCAGGTCCTCCTTCGTCACGGGCCTGACGTCGACGCCGTGGACCGTAAACGCCTCCTTGTAGGAGCGCAGGCCGATCGTCCCGGCGGTATACCGCGCGTCCCGGACGGCGCCGGCCCACACGCCGTCCACAAACGCCGCGATCGTCCCGCCGTAGGCCACCGCCTTCAGCATGTATGTCCGCCCGGCCTCGATGTGCCACGGGATCCACTTGAGCGTGTGCCAGCCGCCGTCCGCATAGCCGATGATCACACCGGTCCCGTTCACCTCGCCGACCCGTCCGATCCCGACGAAGTACCCGTGGTAGTTGTCCGGTCCGGCCCCGCTGCCGGTGGTGCGGATCATCAGACCGGCGTTGTTGTTGTCCGCCAGCGTGACGGACAGCGCCGCCTCGGCCGTGTAGTCCGTCCACGTCAGCGGATCGGCCTCCGCCTGCGGGGCGTTGACGAGCACCGTTTTGACGTCGCTGTCCCGCCCGAACGCCAGCCGCGTCCGCCCGTCTTCCTCCACGGGCACGATCGCCTGGGGGCTGCCGTACGCCTGCCACTCGGACCGGTACGCCGCCGCGGACCCGAAGCCCGTGTACCGCGCGTCGGGCGCGCCGGGGTCCGGCTCCGGGCCCTCATCCGGCGTCTCAAACACGCGCAGGTCCTCCTGCGTGACGGGACGGACCGTGACGCCGTAGACCGTAAACGCCTCGTCGTAGGAACGCAGGCCGACCGTGCCGCTCGCAAAGCGGCTGTCCTCAAACGTCGTGACGAGCGCGCCGTCGAGATAGACAGCGAATCTCTCCCCGCGGGCGACCACCTTCAGCGTGTAGACCTGGCCGGGCACGATGGGCTGCGCCGCCTGCTTCAGATCGTGCCAGCCGCCGTCCGCATAGTCGATCACCACATGGCTGGTGCCGGCCGGCGCCGT
This sequence comes from Oscillospiraceae bacterium, assembly GCA_031282535.1. Taxonomy (GTDB): domain Bacteria; phylum Bacillota; class Clostridia; order Oscillospirales; family UBA929; genus JAIRTA01. The sequence continues at coordinate 5,624 of JAITDM010000237.1, read as the reverse complement.
GCCAAACCGGCCGATGCCGACGAAGTACCCCTCGTACCCGTCCGCACCGTCCCGCGGGTTCGTCACCCGGAGCATCAGCCCGCCGTTGTTGCGCTCGATGTCGTCCAGCGACAGGCGAACCTCCGCCACGTAGTCGGTCCACTGGGCGGCGCCGGCCACGTTCAGATAGGCCTTGTGGTTCGTGCTCCGCGCAAAGCGGATGCGCGCCGGGTCGCCCTCCGGCAAAGACACGCTGCCGCCCGGGCTGATCCATGTCCAGTCGCGCCGCACGTCGTCCGCCGTGCCAAATCCGCCGTACACCGCCTCCGGCGCGTTCGGATCGGGCGTCAGCGCGCCGCCGTCCGGCACCGGCGGCAGCACATATTCCTTGCTCTCCTTCGCGGTGCCGTTCACGGCCGCCCGGACCCGCACATAGTATGTCGCCGCCGGGTCCAACCCCGTGATCTGCGCGGCGGCGCCGGCAAAGCTGGACACCTCCGTCGTGTAGACGCCGGGCTCTGTGCCGTACACCACGCGGTACGGCGTCTCCTGAACGCTGAGGTTGGTCGACAGACGGATCCCCGCCGCCGTCCGGCTCACGCTGCTGACGACAATGTCGTCGATGGTCCTGTCGGCGAGAACGACCTCGATGGAGGACACCGTGAGCCCGTCGGTGAAGCGCAGGTTGTTCAGCTGTTCGTGGCGGAACTGAAAGCTGCCGCTCGTCTTGGTCTTCAGGCCCGACACGACGGCCTCGCCGCCGGAGAGATCGAGTGCCTCGCTGTACCGGCTGTTCACCAGCACCCGGCCCGCGCCGGTCCCGCGGACGACGAGACGGTAATCGTCCGCCGCCGGCACCACCACGTTGTCAAACTCGGTATACACCGCGCCGCTGTGCCGGACCGTGTATCCGTCGCGCCGCACGACTGTCTCCGACGGCGCGCCGATGCGCGGAAATTGGGAGATCCTGAGCCGCCCGGACCCGTATGGGATCAGCTCGACCGGCTCCGTCAATGTCCCGTCGTAGGGCGTGATGAACGGCTGCGGACCGGTCAGGTTGCCGTCCAGCGTCCACGCCGGGATGATCTGCCCCGTGGCCTTCAGCGTCACGGGCGGGGTCTCCGCGCTGAAGGGCTGCAGCGGGATCTGCGCCGCCTCCTCGACGGCGATGCCCGCGGCCGGGTCGTCGTAGTCGATCACCAGGCCGTAGTTCCAGCGGCTGGCCGCAAACACCTCGCGCGTCGGATAGTCCTCCTTGTGCGGCACCTTGATCTCGCGCAGGTCGTTGCCCTCCGTGCCGTCCAGGCGGCGCCACTCCTCGTCGATCTTGAGACCGTACACCAGCGCGCCCTTTTCGATGCCGACGGAGTTGTTGTACCAAGTGGAGGCCTTGATCTCGCTGGGGAAGACCAGGTCCACCACGTCGCCGTACGTCCACACCCGGTTCACCGTGTAGTACGCGCCGGACACGACGCCCTCGCAGACCGCGCCGTTGACCTTGACGACCGGGCGGACCGCCCACGCGGGGATGCGCAGCTTCAGTGCAAACGCCGCCTCGTCGCCGCCGTAGGTGAGCTTCACGGCGTCCTTGAACGGATAGTCCGTCTCCTGGACAAACCGGGCCGTCCTGCCGTCGGCCACCTTGGCCGTCACCTGGTTCGGGCCGTAGGCCGTGACGGCCAGGCCGCCGTCGTACGTCGCCATCCACATCGACTGCACAAACTTCGCCCACCCCATGTGGTAGTTCGAGAAGCAGCAGTCGTATCCGTCCGGCGCGCCGAACGCGGCGCTGTCGCCGTGGTCGTTGTCAAACTCGTGGTTGCCCAGCGTGGCCAGCACCTGGTTTTGCTGGATAAAATAGACGTGCCCCGTCCCGTCGGGCGTCGTCGTGGCGGGCAGCGCGTTGTACGCCACCCTTTCGATGTAGTCGCCGATCCACGCGTCGCCGAGGATCCTCTCGGTGATCTCCATCGAGAGCAGGTTCTCCACGACGCCGCAGGTCTCCGAGCCACGGGTGGCGCGGTTGTCCCGCGCGCCCTCGTCCGCGTTCGGCAGCCCGTCTATGCGCCCGTGGTCGATGCCCCAGTGGAGGATGCCGTTCGCGGCGGCGTCCCGCCACGCGGGGTCCCCGTTGTACTGGTAGTACACGGCGGGCGTCTTGAGCCCCTGGCTCGTGTTGACCACGTGGTAACGCACCGTCGAGGTGTTGTAGATGTCCGTCCAGTTGTTCGTCTGGCTGATCAGCAGCTCGCCGAGGTTCAGCAGCCACGCCGTGTCCTCCGGGTTCGCCGCGTCGTACAGGCGGTTGTACAGCCAGAAGACACTGTCGATGTTGTCGCCGCCGCGCGCGTCCGCCCAGTTCGTCAGTCTATATCTGGATAAGTTTTCCAATTGATAGCGAAAATACGCCTCCATAAACGGCAGTATGCGCGCATCCGGCGCGCCGACGTACTCCGTGTAGCCGTAATAGTCCCGCAGCGCCATCAGGACCGGCATGTTCGGCCACCAGTCGCCCAGGCTCGTCGGGCCGAAGGCGCCGTTTGCGCGCTGGCTGCCCAAAATCGCCTCAATCCACTGCATGGCTTCGGCTTTCAGCGTCTCGTCGTCCAGCGTAAACGCCAGCGCCACCAGGCCGCGCATGTAATAGGGGCCGCGCTCCCACGCCTCGCCGGACGCCGCCCGCAGCCAGCGGCTGGTGGCCGCGTTGTACTCGTTGAACAGGTGCATGTGGCCGCTCAGGCCGTTTTTTTGCAGCAGGAGCTGGTTTTCCAGCCACCCGCTGGCGCGGACGGCCGACAGCGGCAGCGCCGCGAACGCGTCGGCCACAAGCGCGCCCTGGTTGCTGTAGTAGTTGGCGTTGCCGGCGCGCGCGGCGGCGGCCGGCACGGACGGCACGGCCAAGATCACCAAAACCGCCAGCACCCAGGCCATCGACCTCTTCCCCACTCTCCTCAACACTTTCACAGGTCCTCGCCTCGCTTTCTGTCTTTTGGACGTTTAGACGCCCTCCGACGTCTCTATTATATGAGCCCCTCCCGCCCCTGTCTGTACGCTTTTTTGAGCATTTTTGGTCACATTCTTGACATCTGAGCCTTGTATGCCGCCGCCAAACCCGATATAATGGACAGGGTATTGCGCACGGGCGCTTCTCTCCGCCGCGCGCGGCGCCGCGCGGATCTTTCCCGGGCCTGTTTTACAAACTGTTTAGGGGGTATGTGTGTGCAAACAAAACCGGATCCAAGAGGGCTGGGGTACCTGCCCGACGAGACGCCCACGCCGGGCAAGCTGCTGGTCTTCGCCTTCCAGCAGGTGCTGGTCATGTTCCCCGCCACGGTCACCGTGGCACTGCTGACCGGCTTTCACGTCTCCACCACCATCTTCGCCAGCGGACTCGCCACTTTGTGCTTCCTGCTCGTCACCCGGGGGAAGATCCCGCTGTATTTCGGCTCCAGCTTTGCCTACATCGCCGCCGTTCTGAGCGTCGTCGGCAGCGAACGCATCGTCGGGGGCATCGCCACCGACGCCGCCATCAGCGAGGCCCAGTTCGGCATCATCTGCTCGGGGCTCATCTCCATCCTGGCCGGCCTCATCGTCAGCCGCTTTGGCATGGAGAAGATCGAAAAGGTGCTGCCGCCCACGGTCACCGGTTCCATCGCCATGATCATCGGCATCTCTCTGGCGGGCACGGCCATGAACCAGGCCGCGGCTTACGCGGACGGCGGGACCAGCGGCACGGCCTGGGCCGCCGCCCTGATCACTCTCGCCGCCACCGTGCTCTTTTCGGTCTACCTGCGGGGCGTGTGGGGCCAGCTGCCCATTCTGCTGGGCATCCTCACGGGCTACGTGGTCAGCATCCCCCTGGGGCTGGTGGATTTCTCCCGCATCCTGGCCGACGGCGTGCTGGTGGCCCCCCACTTCACCCTGCCCACGCCCAACCTGGCCGCTCTGGCGGCCATCATGCCCATTGCCATCGCCACCATTCCGGAGTCCACGGCCCACCTCTTCCAGCTGGACATCTATGTGAACGACCTGGCCAGAAAGAAGGGGGCGGGCACCTACAAAATCGCCGACAAACTGGGCCTCAACCTCATTGGCGACGGCATCGGCGACATCGTGGCCTCGCTGTTCGGCGGCCCGGGCGGCACCAACTACGGCGAGAACATCTCCACCATGGCCATCACCAAGAACTTCTCGGTGAAGATGCTGGGCGCGGCGTCCCTCCTCTCCATCGTGCTCTCCTTCGTGGGGCCGCTGTCAAACCTCATCAACACCATCCCCGGCGCGGTCATCAACGGGGCGTGCATCTTCCTGTTCGGCGTCATCGCCGCCCAAGGCGTCGCCATCATGGTCAACAAGGAGGTCGATCTGTTCGACGCCCGCAACCTGGCCGTCATCGCGGTGATGATGATCATCGGTCTGGGTGGCCACTACGGTTTTTCGGGCAGCGGCAACATCCCCTTCCTGGGCCTGGAGCTGCCCGCCATCGCCACCGCCGCCGTCGCGGGCATCGTGCTCAACCTGCTGCTGTCCATCGGCCGCAAAGAGACCCCGCCACCTGTTCGAAGCGGACAGTGACGTTTCGCACCTTGTCGCCGCGAAGCGGCAGCAAAAAACAAGCATTTGGGTTGTGGGCCCCGGTGCAACCCACGTTAGTACCTTGTCGCCGCGAAGCGGCAACAAAAAACAAGCATTTGGGTTGTGGGCCCCGGTGCAACCCACGTTAGGGAAATACGAGGAGGTTCACCCGCTATGGAAAAATTGTTCAGGCTGAAAGAGAACGGCACCAAGGTCTCCACCGAGGTCTTGGCCGGTCTCACCACCTTTTTCGCCATGGCCTACATCCTGTTCGTCAACCCGGCCATGCTGTCCCAGACGGGCATCCCCTACGGCGCGGTCTTTCTGGCCACCATCTTCGCCTCGATGGCCGGCACCCTGGTCATGGGCCTGTTTGCCAACGTCCCCTATGCCCAGGCCCCCGGCATGGGGCTGAACGCCTTCTTCACCTACACCGTCTGCTTCGCCCTGGGCTTTACCTGGCAGGAGGCCCTGGCCATGGTCTTCCTGTGCGGCATCATCAACATCCTCATCACCGTCACCAAGGTGCGCAAGCTCATCATCAAGGCCATCCCCACCAGCCTGCAAAACGCCATCGGCGGCGGCATCGGCATCTTCATTGCCTACATCGGCATCAAGAACGCCGGGCTCCTGAGCTTCACCGCCGACCCGGGCACCTACCTGGCCCTGGGCGACGGCAATGCCGCCACCACCACGATCGTGGCCGGCAGCGGCATCGTCCCCGCCCTGGTGGATTTCAACACCGCCCCGGTCATTTTCGCCGTCCTCGCCCTGGTCGTCATGGTGGTCCTGGTCGCCCTCAAGGTGCCCGGCGCCATTTTCATCAGCATCATCGTCTCCACCATCGTGGGCATTCCCTTTGGCGTGGTCGACCTGAGCGGCCTTGGCGTCAGCGCCGGCATCGCCCAATCCTTCTCCGATCTGGGCGTCACCTTTGGCGCGGCCTTCGGGGCGCAGGGCATGGGGGCGCTGTTCGGCGACGCCTCGCGGATCCCCCTGGTACTCATGACGATCTTCGCCTTCAGCCTTTCGGACACCTTCGACACCATCGGCACCTTCATCGGCACCGG
>JAITDM010000157.1 GCA_031282535.1 Oscillospiraceae bacterium | reverse complement strand
CAGAGCGCGTCCAGGGAGGCGAGGCATTCCCGGATCGCCTCGTAGGAGGTGTACCGGGGCGTAAAGCCGAGCAGGCGCGCCGCTTTCTCCATGGAGGCGCTGGGGCTGTGGGCGATGTGCGAGAGCGTCGCCTCCGCCTCCGTTTCGCTCACGCGCGCCTTCCAGACGTCGTAGGGCTCAAAGCGCAGGTCCGCCTGACGGCCGTACCAGCCGGCCGCCTCCAGGGCGTAGCCCCGCAGCGTGACGGCGCGCGGGGACACCGCGTGGAACCCCTGCCCAAACGCCGGCGCCCCGGCTTGGATGGCCGCGAGGAACACGCCGGCCACGTCCCGCGCGTGGACATGGTGGAGGGTCTCCATGCCGAAATTCGGCAGGTACAGCGGCGCCCCCGCCCGCAGGGTATCAAACGCGTCCAGGCTCTTGCAGCCCTGCGGATTGATCGGCACGTCGCCCGGGCAGACGATGTGGCCGGGGTGTACCGCCGTGCCCGGGAAGGCGTGTTCCGCAAAGACCCGGGCGATGGTTCTGTCCATCTTGTCCTTCTCGGCGCCATACGGCTCCAGCGGATCTCGGCCCTCCTCCTCCCGGACGGGGACCGCCCCGCTCGGCCCGTGCATCCACACGCTGCCGCAGACCAGGTAGTGCGCGACGGCGCCGCGCAGCGCGCCGATCAGCCGGCGCATGTCCGCGTCTTCAAAGCAGATCATGTCCACGACGACGTCCGCCCCGAGCGCCCGGACCGCGTCCGCGAAGTCCGCCGCGCTCCGGTCGAGGTTCACCTGCCGCACCTGCCGCCAGACATCCTGTTTCGCAAAGGGCTCCGTCCGCCCCCGGCTGACGCAGACGACCTCGAACCCCGTCTCCGCGAGCATGGGCACCAGGTAACCGCCCACCTTGCCCCGCCCGCCAATGACAACCGCTTTCTTCATCCGTACGCCCCCCTTTGTGCCGTATCACTGTTATCTGCTCACTGTTCACTGACATCGATTCGCCCGAGCTGCGTCAGCGCCCGGGTCAGCACGGACCGGGGACAGGCAAAGTTGATCCGCTGGAAGCCCGCGCCGCCCGCGCCAAACATGGGACCCTCGTCCAGCCACAGCCCGGCCCGGCGGACGATCCGGTCGTCCAGCTCGGCGGGCGTGAGCCCCAGCGCCCGGCAGTCCAGCCAGGCGAGATAGGTGCCCTCCGGCTCGATCAGGCGCACCGCCGGCAGCGTCCGCGCCAGCGTGTCTCGCAGGAGCGCGAGGCTGCCGGTCAGATAGACCTTCAGCGCCTCCAGCCACGCCTCCCCGCCGGCGTAGGCGGCCCGGCAGGCGACGAGGCCCATGATCCCGAGCTGGCTCAGCCCGGCGGCGGCGTACGCCCGCGCAAACGCGGCCCTGAGACGCGGGTCCGCGATCAGGATGTTGGAGATCTGCAGGCCCGCCAGGTTGAAGGTCTTGGAGGGCGCGGTGCAGGTGATCGTGATGTCCCGCAGCGCGGGGCTGAGATCGGCAAAAACCCGGTGCCGGCGGCCCGGAAAGACGAAGTCCGCGTGGATCTCGTCGGAGACCACACGCACGCCGTGCCGGAGGCAGATGTCGCCCAGCTTTGTGAGCTCCTCTTCGGTCCAGACGCGGCCCACCGGGTTGTGCGGGCTGCAGAGGATGAAGAGCGTGACCCGCCCCGCCTTGACCTTGGCCTCGAAATCGGCAAAGTCGATCTGATAGCGCCCGTCCTGCAGCACCAGCTCGCTCACCACCAGCGTCCGGCCCGTGGTCCGCACCGCCGCGGAGAAGGGATAGTACACCGGCTGCTGGATGATGATGCCGTCCCCCGGCGCGGTGAACGCCTGCACCGCGATGTGGAGGGCGGTCACGACGCCCGGCGTCTTGACGATCCAGTCCGGCTCGATCCGCCATCGAAACCGGCGCCAAAACCAATCCTGCAGCACGGCGGCGTAGTCTTCGCCGGTGTCGGAATAGCCGAAAATGCCGTGCCGGCTCCGCTCCGCCAGCGCATCCAGCACGCAGGGCGGCGCCTGAAAGTCCATGTCCGCCACCCACAGCGGCAAAATCCCCTCCGGCTTGCCCCGCTGGCGGGCAAAATCGTATTTGAGGCTGTCGGTGTTCGTGCGGTCGATCACCCGGTCGAAGTCGTACGTCATGGCTCAGCACCCCCCGTCCGGCCCGGCGGCGATGGCCTGTCCGAGGTCGGCGATCAGGTCCTCCACCGCCTCCAGGCCCACCGACAGCCGCAGCAGCCGGTTCGTGATGCCCTTGGCCTCCCGCTCCGCTTCGGGGATGTCGGCGTGGGTCTGGAGCATCGGGTAGGTGATCAGGCTCTCCGCCCCGCCCAGGCTCTCGGCGTATTGGACGACTTTCACGGCCCGCAGGATGCGCTCCGCCGTCTCCGCCCGGTCCGTGCCAAAGGAGAGCATGGCCCCAAAGCCGCGGGTCTGCCGGCAGGAGATCTCATATTGGGGGTGGTCGGGCAGGCCGGGGTAATAGACGGCCTCGATCCCCGGCTGGGTCCGCAGCCACCGGGCGATCTGCAGGGCACTCGCCTGCTGGCGCTCCATGCGCACGGCCAGCGTCTTGATGCTGCGGATCAGCAGCCAGCTCTCGAAGGGGGAGAGACAGGCGCCCACGGTCTTGTGCAGAAAGCGCAGCCGCTCGGCCAGCGCCGGGTCCCGCACGACGAGGAAGCCCGAGAGCGTGTCGTTGTGCCCGCCCAGGTACTTCGTGCCGCTGTGGATGACAATGTCCGCCCCGAGGTCCAGCGGCTTTTGAAAACAGGGCGTGAGAAAGGTGTTGTCCACGAGCAGCATAAGCCCCCGCACCCGCGCCGCCCCGGCCACCGCAGCGATGTCGGTGACCTGCATCATCGGGTTTGTCGGCGTCTCGACGAAGACGGCCTTTGTGCGCGGCGTGACGGCCGCCTCCACCTGCGCGGGGTCAGAGGTGTTCACAAGGCTGAAGGTGATCCCGTTTTTGGCGGAGAGATGAAAAAACAGGCGGTGGGTGCCGCCGTAGATGTCGTCGGAGGCGATGATGTGGTCGCCCGGCGCAAAGAGCTCCATCGCCAGCGAGATGGCGGCCATGCCGGAGGAGAAGGCCAGCGCGTCGACGCCGTTTTCCAGCCCCGCGATCAGCGCCTCCAAATGCTCCCGCGTGGGGTTTTGCTGCCGCGAATAGTCATACCCGGTGCTCTCTCCCACACCGGGGTGCGCAAACGTGGCCGACTGAAAAATCGGCACGCTGACGGCCCCCGTCACATCGTATTTTCGAGCGCCCCCATGGACGCAAAGCGTCTGAAAATCCAACACACTCTCCCCTTCCCGGTCGCTGCGCGCCTCGCAAGCGGCCATCCGATCCGCCGGCGGCGAAATTCACTTCCGCCGCCGGCTCCCCGCATCGCCCCGCAGGGCGGTGGTCCAACCTTCGTGTTGATTATGAGGCGTGCAACGCCTCATAATCAAATTTAAAGATAATACATAAACGCCTGCTCGCCGCGCTGGGCCTCGGCAAAGTCCAGCAGGTCCTGCACGCTCACGCGGGTCATGGCGTCGCGGATGCTCTTGTCCAGCGCGTCGAACACCAGCGCCTGCATCGCCATCGCGATCTCCGGCGCGCTCTTTTCCACCGAGCTGCCGGCCGGGTCCATCAGCGCGTTCTCGACGACCATCAGCACATGCCACACCGTGATGTTCTTCGGGGCCTGCGCCAGCTGGTAGCCGCCGCGCGACCCCTTCTCGGAGACCAGGATATTGCCCTTCTTGAGCTGCGCGAACACCTGTTCAAGGTAAATTTTGGAAATCCCGAGCTGGTTCGCGATGCTGATCGTAGAGATGTTCTCGTTTTTGGACGAGCTCCGCGCAATCTCTGTGACGGCGGCCAGCGCATATCGCCCCTTGGCGGAAATTCGCATGGGGATACCCTCCTCGTTGCGGTCTCCCCCCGGGCGCGCCCGAAGATCACCAACCGATTCCATATGTAATATACAATATCCCAAAGGGTCCCCTTTTGTCAAGACCGGGTTGAAAATCCGCGCCAAGATTCTGCTCTCCCGGCGCGCGGCGGCCCCGGCGCGCAAAATCTTCGGGGCAAAATTCCGACAATTTCTCCAAAGGGCTTGACAAACGATGTTTTTTGAGATATTCTATATTGCATATAATACATATATATATAGTAAATATTTAGTGCCGGCGGTACCCAACATCCGTTACGGGGGGACACACCATGAGGGAAATTACGTTTTCGGTACCGAACAGTGTCTCTGAAGAAAAGCTGAAGCAGATCATCCACTACCTGGAGGAGATCAAATTCGGCTCCATCACGCTGGTGATCCACGACGGCAAGGTCGTGATGGTGGAAAAATTGGAAAAAACCAAGATATGACCGGGCGCCCCCGGGTGGCGCGCCCGGCGCTGTCTCTGTTGCCCCATCCAGGACCTGGGCCGCGCAGATCGCCGCGGCCGACACCTTTGCACGGACGCGGGCGCGTGAATCCGCCACAAGGACGCGCCGGGTATGCGCTGTGCCACACAGGTATATGAGGGAGGTCCGCACATGGAAAACATCGCAAACAAACTGACGGAACTGATCGGCAACACCCCGCTGCTGGCGCTGACGGACTACGGGCGGGAGGCGGGCGTAAAGGCCCGTCTCATCGCCAAGCTGGAGTACTTCAACCCCCTGGGGAGCGTCAAAGACAGGATCGCCCTCGCGATGGTCGAGCGGGGCGAACAGAGCGGGCGGATCACGGCCGACACCGTCCTCATCGAACCCACCAGCGGCAACACGGGGGTCGGGCTCGCCTTTGTGGCGGCCGCCCGGGGGTACCGACTGGTGCTGACGATGCCGGACACGATGAGCGTCGAGCGGCGTCGGCTGCTCGCGGCCCTGGGCGCGGAGCTGGTGCTGACCCCGGGCGCGCTGGGCATGAAGGGCGCCGTCCGCAAGGCGGAGGAGCTCGCCGCCGCGATCCCGAACGCGTACATCCCCCAGCAGTTCGAAAACCCCGCCAACCCGGAGGTCCACCGGGACACCACCGCCGAGGAGATCTGGCGGGACACCGACGGCCGCGTGGACGTCTTTGTGGCCGGCGTCGGCACCGGCGGCACGGTGACGGGCGTGGGTCTGCGCCTGCGGGCACTGAATCCGGCCGTCCGCATCGTGGCGGTGGAACCCTACGACTCCCCGGTGCTCTCCGGCGGGGCGCCGGGCCCCCACAAGATCCAGGGCATCGGGGCGGGTTTTGTCCCCGGCGTGTTCCGGCAGGACGTGGTCGACGAAATCTTCAAAGTGCGCACCGAGGAGGCCTACGAAACCGCCCAGCGCCTCGCCCTGCGGGAGGGTCTGCTGGTCGGCATCTCCTCCGGCGCGGCGGCTTTCGCCGCCACACAGATCGCCCGGCGGGCGGAAAACGCCGGGCAAAACGTGGTCGTGCTGCTCCCCGACACCGGCGAGCGGTATCTGTCCACACCACTTTTCGACGAGATTGTGAGGTGACTTCCATGGCCTGCGTGACCCATCTTGAGACGCGCTATGCGCATCTGGCCAAAAACCACCCCTGCCTCGGCCGCGCGCCGAACAAGGGCCGGCTCCATCTGCCCGTGAGCCCCCACTGCAACATCAAATGCCGCTTCTGCACGCGCCGCTTCAACAGGACCGAAAACAGGCCGGGGGTCGCCCAGCAGATTTTACCGGTGGACCGGGCCGTCGAGATCGTCGGGCGGGCGCTGGCGCTCTGCCCGGAGCTCTCGGTCGTCGGCGTCGCCGGGCCGGGGGACTCGCTCGCCTCGGACCACGCCCTGCGCGTCTTTTCGGCGCTGCGCGCGCGGTTTCCCATGCTGCTCGGCTGCCTGAGCACCAACGGCCTGATGCTGCCGGACCTGGTGGACGACATCGTGCGCGCCGGCGTGCGGTCGGTGACCGTCACCGTCAACGGCGTGGACCCCGCCGTCACGGCCCGGATCGTGGAAAAGATCGTCTGGCAGGGCCAGACGCTGCGGGGCGAGGAGGCCGCGCGCATCCTGATCGAGCGCCAGCGCCTCGGCATCCAGCGCCTGGCGGCCCGGGACGTGCTGGTCAAGATCAACACCGTGCTCATCCCGGAACTGAACGGGGATCACATCGGCCGCATCGCCCGGGAGTGCGCCGAACTCGGCGCCTCGATTCTCAATGTCATCCCCCTGATCCCCCAGGGCGACCTGGCCCATCTGGCGCCGCCGGACTGCGGCGAACTGAACGAGGCACGCGCGGCCGCCGAGGTGTTTTTGCCGGTATTCCGCCACTGCCAGCACTGCCGGGCGGACGCCTGCGGCGTGCTGGGGAAGACGGACGTATCTGACCGGCTCTACGAGGATTTGCACTGTGAAAACACCTTTTCTCACGGTTGACGGCCCCCGAACCCCCAGAAAGGAGGCGGCTCATGAGTAAATTTGTCGACAGACCCCGTTTTACCTGTGCGCTGGGCGGCGCGCTCTTTACCCTGCGCGCGCTGCCGCGGACAATCCCCATCATCCACGCGAGCGCCGGGTGCGGGTACAACGTATTCAGCGCCGGCAGCGCCGGCGCGGGTTATCTGGGCGGCGGCTACTGCGGCGGCACGTCCTGGAGCAGCTCCAACGTGGTGGAGCGCGAGATCGTGTTCGGCGGCCAGGACCGGCTCAGCGAACAGATCCGTTCCACGCTGGACCTCATGGACGGCGATCTCTATGTGGTGATCACCGGCTGTATGGTCGAGATGATCGGCGACGACGTACAGGCCGTGGCCGAGGCGTTTGCCGACGAGGCGGCGCCGGTCGTCGCGATCCCCACGCCGAGTTTCAAGGGCAACTCTTACGAGGGCTACGACATGGTGCTCTCGGGCCTGTTTCAGCGTTTCACCCGCCCCGCCGCCGCGCGCCGGGACACCGTCAATCTCCTCGGTCTCGTGCCCGGGCAGGACGCGTTCTACAAGGGCAACCTGACCGAGATCAAGCGCCTGCTGACGCGCCTCGGCCTGCGCGTCCACACCTTCTTTGGCGAGGACGAGACGCTGCGGGACCTGCAGGGCGCCGCCGAGGCCGCGCACACCCTGGTGCTCTCGGACGTGTACGGCGTCAAATCGGCGCAGACGCTGAAGGCTCTCCACGGCATCCCGCACACGGTGCTGCCGCTGCCGGTGGGCGCGGCCCAGACCAGCGGCTTTCTGCGGGCCGCGGCGGACGCGCTGGGCGTTGCGCGCCCGGTGGCCGAGGCTGTGATCCAAAGCGAGGAGACGCGCTATTACGACTACCTGGAACGCCTGGCGGACATCTACAACGACGTCGACCTGCAGCGGTATGTCGTGGTCGCGGGGGACGCCAACTACGCCCCGGCCGTGTCCCGCTTTCTCGCCGACGAGCTCGGCTGGCTGCCGGCGCTCACCGTCGTCACGGACTTTCTGGACGAGGCGCAGACCCGGGCGATCGAGCGCCGCTTCGACGCGTGGGAGAGCGGCCTCAAGCCGCTCGTCCGCTTCGACACCGACACCTCGTCGCTCGAACGGTACATCCGGGAGGCGTGGCCGCCGAGCGCCAACGAGCGCTACTACGACAGCCTCTCCCCCACCGTACTGGTCGGCACCGTCTTCGAGCGGGACCTGGCCGCGCGGTTCGGCTGGCCGCTGCTCACGGTGTCGTTCCCGGTGACAAACCGGGTCGTGCTCCAACAGGCCTACGCGGGCTACAACGGCGGGCTCACGCTGACGAGCGACCTGCTGACGCTGCTGGTCTCCGGGCGCTGAGGGCCAAAAAGCGCCGCCGACCGTTCAAAAAATCAATTTGACAGTGCCCAAGGAGGGATCCTTTTGAATTATTTATCCGCCAAAACGCCTCCCGTGCGGGAGGAGCGGCTCGGCGCCGGCATCGCCTTCGGCGGGACCTGCCGCGAGGTGCAGTGCGCCCGGGCGGGCGGCTGCCTCAACCTGGCCGCCCGGACCTTCTCACAGACGCAGGGCTGCCAGTTTACGCTGAGCCAGGCCATCATCAACACATTGCGCAATGCCGTCATCATCATGCACGGCCCCATCGGCTGCGGCGCCTCCTCCATCGGCGCGGTGGGCACCAGCCAGACGTTCAAGCGCCTGCGGGACCCGAACGCGGAGGGCCTCATCTGGCTGAATTCCAACCTGGACGAGGCCGACGTCATCGGCGGCGGGGAGGGCAAACTGAAGGAGGCCATCCGCTTTGCCGAGCGGATGTTTCGCCCGGAGACGATTTTGATCCCCGTGAGCTGCGTGCCGGCGCTGATCGGCGACGACGTGGACGCCGTGGTGGCCGAGATGCAGGAGGAGACCGCCGCCGCGCTGGTCCCGGTGCACTGCTCCGGGTTCAAGACCAAGGTCATGGCCACCGCCTACGACGACGTCTACCACGGCATCCTGCGGGCGCTCGTGAAAAAACCCGAGCGGCGGGCGGACCGCCGGGTGGTGCCGGACGAACTGGAGGAGGTGCGGCGGCGCTACCGCGACAGCCGGACGGTGAACGTTTTAAATGTCTCCTCCATGTCCCGCCCGGACGAGACGGAGCTCACCCGCCTGCTGAACGCGCTCGACTTGCAGGTGCGCTTTCTGCCCTGTTATTCCGACGCGGAGGACTTCCAGTACGCGCTGGAATCCGCGCTGAACGTCAGCATCTGCGGCACCCACGACGACTACTTTCTCCACCACTTACAGACGCTGTACGACATCCCGTTCCTGATCGACACGATCCCCATCGGGCGGAAGAACACGGCCCGGTGGCTCCGCAAGATCGCCGCGCACTTCGACCTGTCGCAGGAGGCGGACCGGCTGATCGCGTCGGAGGAGCAGGCGCTCGACGAGGCGCTCGCGCCCTTCCGCCCCGCCCTCCGGGGGAAGACCGCCTTCTTAGGCGGCGGCGAGGTGCGCATTCTCGCCACGGCGGAGATCCTGCAGGACCTGGGGATGAAGATCGTCGGCTTCAAGGGCCACCACTACGACGAGTTCGCCGAGCCTGTCTTCGAGAGCCTCGACGACGTCGACGACGTCCTCTTTAACGTCGCCACCCAGCAGCCCTTCGAGCAGATCAACCTCGTGAAACGGCTGCGCCCCGACCTCTACGTGGGGCACTCCGGCGGCGGCAACATCTCCGCAAAGCAGGGGCTTCCGCTGCTGCCGCTGTTCGGCCCGTCCTACAACTACATGGGGTTCTCCGGCGTGTTCGAGGTGGCCCGCCGGATCCGGCGGATCCTGGCCAACGCCCAGTTCAACAAACAGCTGGCCCGGCACTGCCCGCTCCCCTACCGGGATTCCTGGTACGCGCAGGATCCTTTTTCCTACATCAAAGCCGAGGGCTAGCGTGGATTCTGAATTCATAATTCATAATTGATTCCAGCGGGGGTCTCGGGGGGACTATCTATGCCAATACATATTGCCATTGCTACGACGGATGGTAAATTCGTCAACGAACACTTCGGACGGGCCCGGTGTTTTTACATCGTCGCGCTCGACAAGGAGGGGCACCGGCTGATCGAACAGCGGGCGGTGCCGCCCGTCTGTGACGGCGGGATGCACGAGGACAGCGCCCTGGACGCCGTCGCCGCGCTGCTCGGGGACTGCCGGGCCGTGCTCGTGAGCCGCATCGGCCCGCCCGCCAAGCGAAGACTGGAAAAAAGTGGAATATCTGTGTTTGAGATCGGATTTCCGATTGAGGACGCCCTGGCACGGCTTCGTGACTACTATGACAAAGAAGTGAGGGAAACACGCGTATGAGCAAGCAGATCAAGCAGATCGCCATCTACGGGAAAGGAGGCATCGGCAAATCCACCACCACCTCCAATCTCTCCGCGGCGCTGTCCAAGATGGGCTTCAAGGTCATGCAATTCGGCTGCGACCCCAAGTCCGACAGCACCAACACGCTGCGGGACGGCAGCTACATCCCCACCGTGCTGGACACCCTGCGGGAGAAGTCGTCGGTGGACGCCCACGACGTGATCTTCGAGGGGTTCAACGGCATCTACTGCGTGGAGGCCGGCGGGCCGGCGCCCGGCGTCGGCTGCGCGGGCCGGGGGATTATCACCGCCGTGGAGCTCTTCAAGCACCAGCGTATCTTCGAGGAACTGGATCTCGACTATGTGATCTACGACGTTCTGGGGGATGTTGTGTGCGGCGGTTTTGCGGTGCCCATCCGGGAGGGGATCGCCCAGCACGTGTTTACGGTGTCGTCGTCGGACTTCATGTCCATTTACGCGGCCAACAATCTCTTCCGCGGCATTCAGAAGTACAGCCGTTCCGGCGGGGCGCTGCTCG
>JAITDM010000196.1 GCA_031282535.1 Oscillospiraceae bacterium | reverse complement strand
GTGCGCGACCCGGCGGTGCACCGGGCGGTGTTGGCCGGCTTTTTGGAGTCGGCCGCCCGGTGCGGATATGCCGTGCGGGGTCTCTCCCATTCGCCGGTCAAGGGGCCGGAGGGCAACATCGAATACCTCGCCTTTTTGGCGCGCGGCGCGGCGGCGGACGATGCCGTCGATCCCGCGGCCGCAGTGGCCGCGGCCCACGCCGAGTTGGTAGGATAATGCGATTCATACTTTCCGGTTGTGGGGTGGTGAGATGAAAAAAGTGGCCCTGTATCCAAACCCGGAGCGAGACAAGGGGTTTGGGGCCACCTTGGCGGTGGCGGCGCTGTGCCGCGCCGCAGGCGCCGCGGTCACACTGCCGGAGATCTGTGCGGCGGGGCTGCCGGACACGCCGGACATCGCGGTGTGCCCGGAGGCGGAGGCCCTGCGCGGGGCCGACTGCATCGTCGTGCTCGGGGGAGACGGCACGATCCTCCATGCGGCCAAGGCCGCGTCCAGGGCGGACATCCCGATTTTGGGCGTCAATTTGGGCCGCGTGGGGTTCATGACGGAGTTGGAGGCCGACGAACTGCCGCTCCTGCGGGAGGTGCTGGCGGGGCGTTTTTCCCGGGACCGGCGCATGATGCTGAAGGTGGAGGTGCTGCGGGGCGGCCTTGTGGCCGGGGAGGCGCTGGCGCTGAACGACGCCGTGCTGACCGGCGGCCTGACCGGGCGCGTCATCCCGCTGGAGGTGCTGTCGGACGGGCAGCCGATCCTCGGTTTTTTCGGCGACGGCGTCATTGTGGCGACGCCCACCGGGTCCACCGCCTACTCCATGTCGGCCGGCGGACCCATCGTCGAACCGGCCGCCGACAGCCTGGTGGTGACGCCGCTCTGCCCGCACGCGCTGTTCACGCGGTCCATTGTGTTTTCGGCCGGACGCCGTCTGACGCTGCGGCCCAAGCCCGGGAACCCCGCCTTCCTGACCGTGGACGGTTCGTCGCTGCCCCTGCAGCCGGGCGACGAGGTGTCGATCGGCCGGGCGCCGTCGCATACGACGTTGATCCGCGTCAAGACGTACGGTTTTTATGAGCATCTCAACCGGAAACTGCACAGACCGCCGTGATACGAGGCCCCGGCGCCGGGCGCGGCGTTGTTGGAGATACCCACGAAGTGTGAGTGAGCGGGAGGATGGATACCGTGAAATTCAGCCGACAGGCGAAACTGCTGGAGATCATCGAGACCGAAGACATTGAGACGCAGGAGGAGCTCTCCGCCCGCCTGCGCGCTTTTGGATACAATACCACACAGGCCACAATTTCCCGGGACATCAAGGAGCTTCGGCTTGTGAAGTCCCCGACCGGCCGGGGGCGCTACAAGTACGCCCTGCCCACAGGGGAGGGGGACCCCGTGTTTTCCGACCGGTTTCGCACGATCTTTTGCGAGAGTGTGATCTCCTATGAGCAGGCGCAGAACATCGTCGTCATCAAGACCATGCCGGGGGTGGCGATGGCCGCCGCCTCGGCGCTTGATTCCATGCGACTGCCCGATCTCGTAGGTTCGCTGGCCGGGGACGACACGGCGTTTCTTGTCCTCAAGGACAACCAAAAAGCCGAGACGTTTTGCCGCCGCCTGCAGACGATCCTGGCGTAGACAGACGGTCCGCCGCGCCCCGCGGCCGGCCGGGAGGGGGTATTCGCCTTGCTCTCGCTCCTGCACATTGAAAACATTGCCGTCATTGAGCGGGCGGAGATTGTCTTTGGAGCCGGCCTCAACGTGCTGACCGGGGAGACGGGCGCCGGGAAGTCCATTGTCATCGACGCGCTGGGGGCCGTCATCGGGCTGCGCACCTCGCGGGAGCTGGTGCGCACCGGGGCCGCGTCGGCCCGGGTCAGCGCCCTGTTTGACGACCCCGCGCCGCCGGTGCGCGCGCTGCTGCGGGAAAACGGGTTTGACCTCGGCGCGGAGACGGAACTCCTGATCCAGCGGGAGATCACCGCGGACGGCCGGCAGGTCTGCCGCGTGGCGGGGCGGCCCGCCACGGTGTCGCTGCTGCGGCGCCTGGGGGAGGCGCTGCTGCAGATCCACGGCCAGCACGACAGCCAGACGCTGCTGTCCGAGGAGAGCCACCTCGTGCTGCTGGACCGCTTTGCCGACCTGGAGGCGCAGGTCGGCACCTACCGGGCGGCCTTCGATGAATGGAAAAAAATGGAAGATAAATGTGACGAACTGCGGATGAGCGAGGAGGAGCGGGCCCGCCGCATCGACCATCTCGCCTACTGTTGCGAGGAGATCGAGGCCGCCCGGCTGGGCGAGGGGGAGGAGGCGTCCCTGCGGGCGCGGCGGCGGGTGCTGCGCAACGCCGACCGGATTCGGGCCGGCCTGGAGCAGGCCTGTCTCTGCCTTCTGGGGGACGACGAGGCCCCGGGCGCGGCTTTCCAGCTGGCGTCGGCTGTGCGGGCGCTGGCGGACATCGCCGACCTCGGGGCGGCGTACGCGCAGCTCCGGGACAGACTGGAGGAACTCGGCTACCTGGCCGAGGACGCGGCGCGCGACGTGGGCGCGTGCGCCGACGAGGCGGAGGATGTGCCGGGGGAGCTCGCGGCCGTCGAGGAACGGCTGGATCTTTTGTATCGTCTGAAGCAGAAGTACGGCGGC
The DNA here is from genome assembly GCA_031282535.1 of Oscillospiraceae bacterium. Lineage (GTDB taxonomy): Bacteria > Bacillota > Clostridia > Oscillospirales > UBA929 > JAIRTA01. Next base: position 9,650 of record JAITDM010000196.1, on the reverse strand, counting down.
AGCACGGCGGACGTCGCCGCCTACGGCGCGCGCTGCCGGGAGGAGTTGGACGGGCTTCTCTCCGCCGGGCAGACCCTGAAGGCGTGGGAAGAGGCGCGTCAGCGCGCCCGGGCGCACGCCGCCGCGCTGGCCGCCGGCCTGACAAAGGCCCGCCGCGCCGCGGCGGAGACGCTGTCGCGCCGTGTGCAGCGGGAGCTGGCCGGCCTCGACATGGCCGGGGTCTCGTTTCTTGTGGAGGCGGTGCCGCGCACGGGGGACGACGCGCTGCGCAGCCGGGGGGCCGACGAGGTGCGGCTGCTGCTCTCGGCCAATCCGGGGGAGCCGCCGAAGTCCATCGCCCGCGTCGCCTCGGGCGGGGAGCTGTCGCGCATCATGCTGGCGCTCAAGCATGTGCTGGCGGAGAGCGACGAGGCGGTCTCTCTGGTGTTTGACGAGATCGACGCCGGCGTCTCCGGCCGGGCGGCCGGCCGCGTGGCCGAGCGGCTCGCCCTGCTCGCGCGGGACCGGCAGGTCCTATGCGTCACCCATCTGCCGCAGATCGCCGCGATGGCCGACGTACACTTCGGCATCCGCAAGGACGTGACGCGCGCGCATGCCCTGACGGAGGTGGCGCGCCTTGACGAGGCCGGCCGCGTCGACGAGATCGCCCGCCTGCTGGGCGGGCTCACTGTCACGGACATCACCCGGGAAAACGCCCGGGAGCAGATACACGCCGCCGACCGCTTCAAAGCACAAAAAAATCATGAATTATGAATGAATAATTGCGAATAAAAAATCATGAATTATGAATCATGAATTTAAAAGTAGGGGGAGAAACATGACGGTTTGGGAGGAACTGAACGCGCGCGGTTTGGTCGCGCAGACCACCGGGGACGACACCGTGCGGGACCTGGTGAACGAGGGCAAGGCGGTCTTCTACATCGGGTTTGATCCCACGGCCGACAGCCTGCACGTGGGGCATTTTCTGCCCCTCATTCTGATGCGCCATCTCCAGCGCGCCGGCAACAAGCCCATCGCCCTGATCGGCGGCGGCACCACCATGGTGGGCGATCCCAGCGGGCGCACCGACCTGCGGCAGATGATGACGGCCGAGCGCATCGGAGCCAACGCGGAAAAATTCAAGGGGCAGATCGGCCGGTTCATCGACTTCTCGGAGGATAGGGCCGTCATGGTCAACAACGCCGACTGGCTGATGGGGCTGAACTACATCGAGTTTCTGCGCGACGTGGGCATCCATTTTTCGGTCAACCGCATGCTGGCCGCCGACTGCTTCAAATCGCGGATGGAGCGCGGACTCAATTTTCTGGAGTTCAACTACATGCTGATGCAGGGGTATGACTTCCTCTGCCTGCACGAGCGGTACGGCTGCAACCTCCAGTGCGGCGGCGCCGATCAGTGGTCGAACATTCTGGCGGGCACGGAGCTCATCCGCCGCAAGCGGGCGCACGACGCGCACGGGCTCACCATCACGCTGCTGCTCACCTCGGAGGGCATCAAGATGGGGAAGACCGCAAAGGGCGCCGTCTGGCTTGACCCGGAGAAGACAAGCCCCTTTGAGTTCTTCCAATATTTCCGCAATGTGGCCGACGCCGACGTGATCCCCTTCCTCAAAAAACTGACGTTTCTGCCGCTGGAGGAGATCGACGCGATGGCGGCCTGGGAGGGGGCGCAGCTCAACACCGCGAAGGAGCGCCTGGCCTTTGCGCTCACGTCCCTCGTGCACGGCGACCGGGAGGCCGAGCAGGCCCGGGAGGCCGCGCGCGCGCTCTTCGGCGGCGGCGGGAACGCCGACGACATGCCGACCACCGCGCTGTCGCAGGCGCAGTTTACAGACGGGGCCATCTCCGTGCTGGACCTGCTCGTCGCCTGCAAGCTGGCCGCCTCGAAGGGGGACGCGCGCCGCCTGGTCGAACAGGGCGGGGTGGAGGTAAACGGCCAAAAGGCCGACTCCTTCGGCGTCTCCTACACCGCGGAACAGGTGCGCGGCGGGCTGGTCGTCAAAAAGGGGAAAAAGACGTTCCACCGGGTACAGCTCTCGTCGTGACAGGGCCGGCGGACGCAGCCGAACGGACGCAGCCGACGAGCGGACGCGGCGCATGAAGTAAGGAGAGACATTGTGCGTTTTTTGCAGGACTTCACCCCCACAGATCTGCTTTTTATCCCGGCGGCGCTGATCGCCATCATCTTTCACGAGTTTTCCCACGGGCTGGTCGCGTATTGGCTCGGGGACAAGACCGCCCAGGAGAGAGGGCGTCTGTCGTTTAAACCCTGGCGGCACATCGATCCGCTGGGCCTCGTGCTGCTGATCGTCGCCGGGTTCGGCTGGGCCAAGCCCGTGCCGGTCGACCTGCGCTATTTTAAGAAGCCGCGGCGCGACTTCGCGCTGGTGGGGCTCGCCGGTCCCGTTTCGAACTTCCTGCTCGCGCTGCTGGCGCTGTTCTTGTACTTCCTGACGAATCTGCTGGCGCCGGCGCTCTGGGACGGTCTGCTGGGGATGTTCTTCCTCTATCTGGCCGTCATCAACATCGGGCTTGGCGTGTTCAATCTCTTTCCCATCCCGCCGCTGGACGGTTCGAAGGTGGCGGGGCTCCTCCTCCCGGACCGCGTGTATTACCGCCTTCTGGCGTACGAGCGCTATGGGATGGTGCTGCTCGCCCTGCTGCTCGTCACCGACGTGCTCGACGGCCCGCTGGGCTTTCTGACGGACCAGGTGCTCTACGGGCTCAGTTACGCGGCGTCGCGACCGTTTGTCTGGCTCGGCCTCGCCGGGTGAGGCGGTTTGGTTCAAATATCCGATAGAGAGAAGGGGGCGGGTCCATGCAGACGCCCATGTTTCGGCTGGAACAGGCCGTGCGGGGTCCACAGGAAACGCTGGAGGATTTCGAGGGTCCGCTCGATCTGATTTTGCATCTGCTCAGCAAAAACAAAATGGAGATCCGTGACATCCGGATCTCCGAACTGGTCGACCAGTATCTCGCCTATCTGGAGCTCATGAAACGCATGGACCTGGAAATCGCCAGCGAATTTGTGGTCATGGCCTCCCATCTGGTTTACATCAAGTCTCGCATGCTGCTGTCGCTGTCCGACGAGCAGCCGGAGGAGGAGCTCGACCTGCTGATGCAGGCGCTGGAACAGCGGCGTCAGCAGGAGGACTACCGCCGCATTGTCGTCGGGCGCGATTTTCTGTTGGCGCGCGCCGACATCGGGCGCAGCCTGTACATAAAGCCGCCCGAGCCGCTGCCCGTCGACAAGACATACACGCGCACCCACAGCGCCGAGGAACTGGGGCGGGCGCTTTTGCAGATGCAGCAGCGCGCGGAGCGGCGCCGTCCGCCGGACCCGGCGGTGTTTTCCCGCCTGGTGGGCCGGGAGCCACACCCCGTGAGCGACATGATTGTGTTGGTGCTCCGCCGGCTGGAGGCCGCGGGCCGCCTGTTGTTCTCCGTGCTGCTGCGGCAGGGGCGGGACCGGTCCGGGCGGGTGGCCCTGTTTCTGGCCATGCTGGAACTGTGCCGGGACGGCCGCATCGCCGTCGACGAGCACGGGGAGGACTATTCACTGTGTTTGAGGGGAAAATAGAGGCCTATGGACGTGAAGGAGATTTTGTCCGTGCTGGAGGGCATTTTGTTTGCAGCGGGCGACGCGGTCGGCGTCGAACGTCTGTGCGCGCTGCTCTCGCTGGAACGCCGGGAGGTCGAGGCGATGCTGGCGCAGCTGGCGGACGAGTACCGTTTTGAGCGCCGCGGGATCCGGTTGGTGCGCATGGAGAACCGCTGGCAGCTCGTCTCCGCGCCCGAGCACGCCGAGCTGATCCGCGCGGCGCTGGAGGAGAGGCGCGCGCCGCCGCTCTCCAAACCCGCGCTGGAGGTGCTGGCCATTGTCGCCTACTACCAGCCCACCACCCGGGCGTACATCGACCAGGTGCGCGGCGTGGATAGCTCCAACACCGTGGTCACGCTGACGGAGAAGGGTCTCATCGAGGAGTGCGGCCGGTTGGAGGTGCCCGGGCGGCCCATCCAATACCGGACGACGCCGGTGTTTTTGCGTTCCTTTGGCCTGTCGTCGCTGGAGGAATTGCCGGAGCTGCCCTTTGGCCTCACCGAGGAGGACGGGCAGCTCAGCCTGTGACGAACGGGGGGTGAGGCGGTGGTCTTTTGGGTGTCGGCCGGGGTCGTCCTGGCGCTGACAGCGGCGCTCGCGACGCGGCTGCGTCTCACGCTGATCGTCCGGCCGGGCCGGGAGATCCTGCTGCGGCTCCGTTGGGGGGTGTTGACGTTTCGTCTGCGGCCGCGCGTGGGCGCGGGCCGTCCGGCCAGGCCGTCGAAACGGCGGGCCCGGTCCAAAGCCCCGAAGCGGGCGGAGGACAGACGAACGGACGTCCGGGCCCTTCTGGGGCCGGCGCGGGAGAGCGCGGGGGTGCTGCTGCGCGGGCTGCGCGTGGACAGATTCTACTGCCACGTGGTGGCCGGCGCCGGCGACGCCGCCCACACGGCGCTCCTGTACGGGTCCCTGCACGCGGCCTTGGGGCTGGCCGCGCCGCTGCTGGCGCGTGTGAAGCGCCCGAATGTCACGGTGGGCCTCGATTACAGCCTCCCGCATCCGCAGACATATCTGCTGGCGTCCATGTCCATCCGGCCCTTTGTCCTCCTGCGCACGGCGCTGCACTTTCTTCGGCGCTGGCTCGCCAGCCCGGCATAAAAGGCAAGACAGGCCCAATACAATAGATGAGAGGTGGAAATATGGAAAAAAATTCCATTCCAGAGCTGATGAGCGTCACGATGACCAGGATCCGTGAGATGGTGGATGTGAACACCATTGTCGGGCAGCCGGTGACCACGCCGGACGGCACGACGATCATCCCCGTGTCGAAGGTGAGCTTCGGCTTTGCCGCGGGCGGCACGGATTACGCGGGGAAACACGACAAGCCGGAGGAGGACAAAAACTTCGGCGGCGGCAGCGGCGCCGCCGTGAACATCCATCCGGTGTCATTGTTGGTGGTGAGCCCCGCGGGCGTCAAACTCCTCCCCGTGGTGGCGCCGCCGGGCAGTGCGGTGGACAGGGCGATCGAGGCCGTGCCCGCGCTGCTGGAAAAAGTTGCGTCTCTCTTGGGGCGAAAGAAAGGAAAAGAGGACGATGGGGAAGAAGAGGAATCATAGGACGCGTCCCGCGCGGCTGGCGCGGCTGGCGCGGCTGTGCGCCGGTGCGGGACGCTGTGGGCAGCGTCCCCTGCAGGCGTCTCGCACATGGCGCGCGCGGCTGTGCGCGCTCGCGTGTGCGCTTGCGCTGTGCGTCGCCGCCGCGCCGCCGGCGTCCGCGCTGGACGTCTCCGCGGAGAGCGCCGTCTTGTACGATGCGGCCGGAGACACGTTCCTCTATGAAAAAAACGCCGACGCGCGCATGCTCATGGCCAGCATCACCAAGATGATGACCGCCCTGGTGGTGCTGGAGCAGTGTAATTTGGAGGACGTCGTCGCCGTGCCCGCGTCGTGTGTCGGCGTGGAGGGCTCCTCCATGTCCCTGGAGGAGGGGGAACAGTTGACCGTGGAGGAACTGATCTACGGGATGCTGCTGCTCTCGGGCAACGACGCCGCCGCCGCGCTGGCCGTGCACACCGCCGGCAGCATCGAGGACTTCGCGGCCCTGATGAACGGGAAGGCCGAGGCGCTGGGGCTTCAGAACTCGCACTTCGCCAACCCGCACGGGCTCAACGACGACGCCAACTACGCGAGCGCGCGCGACCTGGCGTACATCGCCGCCGAGGCGATGCGCACGCCCACCTTCCGCACCGTCACCGCCACGAAGACGATCCAGACGGCCGGACGCGACATGCGCAACCACAACAAGCTGCTGTGGGACTACGAGGGCACGGTCGGCGGGAAGACGGGCTACACGATCAAGGCCGGGCGCTGTCTGGTCTCCATGGCGGAGCGGAACGGGCGCATGCTCATTGCCGTCACGCTGAAGGCGCCGGACGACTGGAACGACCACAAGACGCTCTACGACATGGGGTTTGCGCACTTTACGCAGCGTACGCTCTGCGCGCAGGGTGAGGTTTTGGCCCGCGTGCCCGTTGTGTCCGGCCTGTCGGGTCTGGCGCCGGTGCGCGCGGAGGAGAAACTGACCGCGACGCTCTCGGACGGGGAGTGGGCCCGGGTGGAGACGAAATTCTCCCTGCCCTGGTTTGCCTGGGCGCCGGTGTTCCGCGGCGATGCGGCCGGGCGCGTGCGCTATGTGGTGGACGGCCGGACGGTGGGGGAGACGAGGCTCTATTACGAGACCGGCGTCGAGGTCTATCTGCCGGCGGAGAAGACACTCGGGGAGAAGATCGCCGGCTTCTTCGGGCGTGACGCCGCGTGACGCCGCCGGCGGCTTGGGTCCCGGTATGCCGCCGCTGTGCCCGCCGTGACAGGCGGGCGACCATGTGAAAGGCAGGATGTTTCATGAAAGAACGGCTCAGCAAAGTCCTCGCGGCGCACGGCGTGGCCTCGCGGCGCGGGGCGGAGACGCTCATCGAGAGCGGGCGGGTGAAGGTCAACGGGCAGACGGCGGTGATCGGGCAGAAGGTCGACATCGAGTCCGACGCCATCGAGGTCTCCGGCCGGCCGCTGCGCCCCTGTCCGGAGCCGATGACCATTCTGCTGCACAAGCCGCGCGGCGTCGTGACGACGCTCTCCGACGAAAAGGGGCGGCGGACCGTGCGCGACGTGGTCTCGGAGATCGACACGCGGCTGGTGCCGGTCGGCCGTCTGGACATCAACACGGAGGGCCTGCTGCTCATGAGCAACGACGGCGCGCTGGTGCATCGGATCACCCACCCGTCGCATGAGATCGAAAAGGAATACCACGTGTGGGTCACGGGCCCTGTGGACGCGGCCAAGCTCATTTTGGCGGAGCCCATGACGATCGAGGGGCACACGGTGAAACCCGTGCGCGCGGCGCTGGTCGAACGGCGGGAGGATGGCGGGGTGCTGGCCCTGGTCATTCACGAGGGGCGGCACCACCAGGTGCGCCTGATGTGCGAACAGGCGGGTCTCACCGTCAAACGTCTCGCCCGCGTCCGCCTGGGCTTTCTGACGCTGCAGGGCGTCCCGTATGGAAAATGGCGCAAACTCACGCCGCTGGAGGTCAAAAAGCTCAAACAGTGAGGACCTGTTCAATCATTTCACAAGTTGTGATTACAGGCCCCAAACGGCGTCAGCGGCGGGCGCGGCGCAGGATGCGCATCAGTTCCGCCGGGCGCGGCGGCTTGCCGTAGAGCAGCACGCCCACGCGGTAGATGCCGGCGGCCAGGTAGCCGCAGGCGAGGTTGGCGGCGGCCAGGAGCGCCACGGACAGGAGGATCTCCCAAGCGGCCGGACTGCTCATCGAGATGCGGACGAACATGGCCATCGGCGCGGTGAAGGGGATGAAGGAGAAGGCCGTCATCGCCGGCGTGTCCACGCGGCCGCTGACCGTGCTGATGAAGACGGCAAAGAAAGAGAAGAGAAACACAAACGTGACCGGCAGCACGGCGCTGTGCAGCTCCTCCATGCGGCTGACCAGCGAACTCAGCGCGCCGTATAAAAAAGCGTACAGAAAAAAGCCCAGCAAAAAGAACAGGCAGGTATATAAGAGGATGCTCACCGGCATGGAGAAGATGGAAGCGATGATGGCGTCGTCTGTCCAGTAGGCGCTGTTGAGCGCATAAAACAGGACGCCGGCGCCGAGCAGCGCGGCCAGTTGTGTGAGGCCGGCCAGCCCGGCGCCCAGCACTTTTCCGAAGATGAGGTTTTGCGTCTTGGCCGATGTGATGAGCAATTCCATGGCCCGCGAGCTCTTTTCGGAGGCCACGCCGTTGGCGACGAACTGCCCGTACAGCATGATCGCCATGTAGAGCAGGAAGATCAGCAGGTACGTGTAAATAAAACTGGTCACCTGGTTCTTGCCGAGCTCCACCACCGTGCCCGTCACCGGCGCCGCGAGGACCTCGGCGAGGTCCGCCTCGGACAGGCCGGCGCGCCGCAGTTTGCCCAGCCGGAAGCGCGCGGCCATGACGTCGTGCACTTGCGCCGCCGACATGTCGTACAGGCCGAGCTGACTCACAATGTAGGCGTACGAGAACGGCGGCGACACGACGACGGCGGCGGCGTATGTCCCCGCCTCCACGGCGCGCCGCAGCGTCTCCTCGTCGCCGTCCACCGGCGCAAACGCGTACTGGGGCATCTCTTCGCGCAGCATCCGGAGGGTCTCCGCCGCCAGCGCCGGGTCGGGGTCCGAGAGCGCCGCCGGCCTGGGGGCCTGGGCGGGCGGCGGGCTGGCCGCGGCGCCTTTGTCCGCCGTCGGCGCCGACAGGCGGGGGGAGAAGAGGGTCGCGCCCATGACCAGGATCATCACCAGCGTGACGATGAGAAATCCCTTTCCCATCACGTAATTTAGATATTCAAACCGGAATACATGCCAAAATTGTTTCAAACAATATCCGCCTCTCCCTGTGGGAACCTCTGGAAACTTCGTGCCCGGCGTTGCGTCCGGCAGAAGTTTTTAGAGGTTTTCTTCCGTGTATTCGACAAAGATGTCGGAGAGCGAGGGTTCGTAGACCTGGATCGCGTCGAAATCGAAGTTCCGCTCGACCAGCGCGGCGATGAAGTCCCGTTTGTGCTGCGCGCCTGTCAGCGTCACGGACAGCTGCGTCGCCGTCTCCGACATCTCCTTGACGAGGGGCGAGAGCGCCGACAAAATGCAGTCGCGCATCGCGGGCAGCGCCGGCCCGGAGAGGAGGAGACGGTTGCGCTCGTAGCTCCGTTTGATCTCCCGGATGCCGCCGGACAGGACGATGTGCCCGCCGTTTAAAATGGCGATCTGGTCACAGAATTCCTCGATGTAGTTCATCTGATGACTGGAAAAAAATACCATCTTGCCCCGGCCGATCTCCTCCTTGACGATGTCCTTGAGCAGCCGGGCGTTGACGGGGTCCAGGCCGGAAAAGGGTTCGTCCAGGATGAGGATGGCCGGGTCGCATTGGAGCGCCGCCACGAGTTGGATCTTCTGTTGGTTGCCCTTGGACAGCGTGTCCAGCCGCTTGTGGGCGAAGGCCGCCAAGCCCACGCGTTCGAGCCAGTACCGCGCGTTTCGGCGGCTTTCCGCCGCCGTCAGCCCCCGCAGCCGGGCGAAGTAGACGAGCTGGTCCAGGATGGGTTTTTTGACGTAGAGGCCCCGCTCCTCCGGGAGGTACCCGAGGCGCACCGCCGCGCGGTCGAGCGGTTGTCCGTCCAGCAGGATCTCGCCGCTGTCGGCCGGGAACACGCCCATGACGATGCGGATCACCGTCGTCTTGCCCGCGCCGTTGCGCCCCAGAAGCCCCAGGGCCGTGCCGCTCTCGGTTGCAAAGTCGAGGCCCCGCAGCACCTGTTTTTCACCGAACGCTTTGGTCAGCTGCCGCACCGTCAGCCGCATCGACGTGCCCTCCCGTCCCGCGCGAAACCCTGCCCGCGCGCATCATCCGTCCCATCATATCCTATGTGAACCGGTTTGTAAAGCCGGACCAAACCGGATCCCAAATTTCCGCCGTGAAGGAAATAAGATTGACTTTCGTGGGTGGCTGTCATATAATACCTCCTGATATTGAAGAATTTAAAAAAGGATGATGAACGACAAAGTGTTTCGTCTGTTGT
>JAITDM010000093.1 GCA_031282535.1 Oscillospiraceae bacterium | reverse complement strand
ATCTGCCCGCTGCCCGCCACCAAACCGGAGAGCGTGGACCTGATGCGGGCAATGGCGCGCCACATCGGCATCGCCCACCTGGCCGTGGCGCCGCCGGACCGGCACGACGCCGTCGTCGCGTACACAAGCGACCTCATGCACATCGCCGCGGCAGGGCTGTGCATGGACTATCACCCGGAGATCACCTCCGCGTTCACGGCGGGCGCGTACCGGGACAGCACCCGCGTCGCGGACATCAACGCCGACGCCTGGACGGAACTTCTGCTCGGCAACCGCGCCCACACACAGGTCTGGCTAGACCGTTACATCGAAAACCTGCGGCGCGTCAGCGCGGCGCTGGCGGACGGAGACGCGGACGCGCTGCATGCCCTGCTGGCGCGGGCGGGCCAAAACAAGAGGGAGATGCTGCAAAGGTGAGAACACTCACAGTGGAGCTGCCGGGCGGCGCCTACGAGATTCGCATCGGAGACGGCCTGCTCGCGGAGCTGGGGGCGATGCTCCTGCCCTTTCATGGGGAGGAAACCCCGGTCGTCGTCGTGACGGATGAGAACGTGTGGTCGCATTACCGCGCGCCGTTGGCCGCGTCGCTGGCGGCCGCGGGCATCGCCTTCGTACCGGCGGTGTGCCCGCCGGGCGAGACGAACAAATCCATGGACGGGCTGGAGCGGCTGTACGACGTCTTTGCGAAAGCGGGGCTGCCGCGCGGCGGACTCGTCGTCGCCTTCGGCGGCGGCGTGGTGGGGGACTTGGCCGGGTTCGCGGCCGCCACCTGGATGCGCGGGGTCCAGCTTGTCCAGGTCCCCACGACCCTGCTGGCGCAGGTGGACTCCAGCGTGGGCGGCAAGACGGCCGTCAACCACGCCCACGGCAAGAACTTGATCGGCGCCTTCTACCAGCCCAAGCTGGTCGTCGTCGACCCGGAGACGCTGCGCACCCTGCCCGCGCGCGAGGTGCGCGGCGGCATGGCCGAGGTGATCAAGTACGGGGCCATCCGGTCGAAATCCCTCTTCGACACACTGGACGGGGATATGAAACCGGCGGCGCTCGCGGAGATCATCGAGGCGTGCTGCCGCATCAAGAGCGAGATCGTTGTGCGCGACGAACGGGATTTCGGCGAGCGGATGCTGCTCAATTTCGGCCACACCTTCGGCCACGCGATCGAACGGCGCCACGGGTTCGGGCACTACACCCACGGGGAGGCGGTGGCCTTCGGCATGGTCGTCGCGGCGCGGCTCGGGGAGCGACTCGCGCTCACACAGCCGGGCGCCGCCGACGCGCTGCGCCGCCTGCTGGCGCGGCACCGGCTGGCGCCGGATTATCCGGAGCCGCCCGTTGTGCTGGCGCCGGCCATGGCGTCCGACAAAAAAAGCGGCGGCCGCGGCGTGCGGCTCGTCTTGTTGCGGCGGATCGGCGAAGCCTTTACACAGGAGATGCGCTTTGACGACATCGAAGCCGCCCTGGCCCTGCTCGGCGCGGCGCCGCAGGTCTTCTCCCAATAATTAGAAATTATTGGGAGAAGACACCCGGTACAACCCGCGCAGCTTCGGTAGGGACGAATCGAAGAGCCGTCCGCGCGGCGGTTTCGGAGAAACCGCCCTACCGGCAAGTATCGGGTATAAAACACTTTGGAACTGACGGGAGCGTGGAGACATGGACGAGGCGAAGCGGATCGGGGCAGGCCCCGGCGGCGTGTGTACCCCGCCGCCCTCCAAGAGCCTGGGGCACCGCGCAGTGATCTGCGCGGCGCTGGCCGCGCGCGGCCCGGCGGCGGGGGAGAGCGTGCTGCAAAATCTGGGGCGTTCGGAGGACATCGACGCCACGCTGGCGGGCGTGACGGCCCTGTGGTCGCCGGCCATGGCGGCGGCGGACGGCGAACTGCGCATCGGGCCGGGGCCGGGCTGGCCGGCCGGCCGCGTCGACTGCGGCGAGTCCGGCTCCACGCTGCGCTTTCTGCTGCCGTTGGCCGCGCTTGAGGCGCGGGAGACGGTTTTCACCGGCCGCGGACGGCTGCTGGCGCGGCCGCTGGCGGTCTACGCCGATCTCTTTCGGGCGTCCGGCGCCGTGTTCGCGCAGGAGCCGCAGGCGGTGTGCGTGCGGGGCCCGCTGCGCGGAGGCGTCTATGTCCTGCCGGGGGATGTGAGCTCCCAGTTCGTCTCCGGTCTGCTGCTGGCCCTGCCCCTGCTGCCGGACGACAGCGAGATCCGGCTCGCGACGCCGCTTGAGTCCCGCGGCTATGTGGACCTGACGCTGGACGTCATGCGGCGCTTCGGCGTGACGGTCACGCAGGAGCCCGCGGGCTATCGCATCCGCGGCGGGCAGCGTTACCAACCCGCCGCGTACCGGGTGGAAGCGGACTATTCTCAGGCGGCCTTCTTCCTCGCCGCCGCCGCCCTGGGGCGGCCGGTGACGGTGGCCGGGCTGGATCCGGAGAGCCGGCAGGGCGACCGGGCCATGCTGGAGGTTCTGCGGGCGATGGGCGCGGAGACGGATTGGCAGGCGGACGCCGTCCGCGTGCGGGCCGGGCGGCTGGAGGCCGTCACGGTGGACGCGCGCGAGATCCCCGACCTGGTTCCGCCGATCGCGGCGCTGTGCTGTTTCGGCGCGGGGCGCAGCCGGATTGTCGGTGCGGGACGGCTGCGGCTCAAAGAGAGCGACCGGCTGCACGCGCTGGCCGCGGAGCTCGGCAAGCTGGGCGCGCGGGTGGAGGAGACGGAGGACACCCTGACGATCGAGGGCGCGCCGCGCCTGGCGGGCGGGCGGGTGGACGCGTGGAACGACCACCGCATCGCGATGGCGCTGGCCGTCGCGGCGCTGCGCTGCGACGGGCCGGTCCTGCTCACCGGCTGGCGGAGTGTCGCCAAGTCGTACCCCGGTTTTTGGAGCGATTGGGAGGACGGACAATTGATAGTTGATAATTGATAATTGATAGTTGATAGTTGCGGGAGAGGGGTGTGGCGGTGTGAATACGTGGGGATATGCGTTGAGATTGTCTATTTTTGGAGAGTCCCATGGGAAGGCTGTGGGGGTTGTCGTGGATGGACTGCCGGCCGGCGAGGTTGTTGATGTGGACGCGCTGGCGCGGGACATGGCCCGGCGGGCGCCGGGCCGGGACGCGTTTTCCACCGATCGACGGGAGACGGACGCGGTGGAGATTTTGAGTGGACTGCACGAGGGGCGGACGACCGGCGCGCCGGTGTGCGGCGTGATCTGCAACCAGGACGCCCGCTCCGGAGACTACGGCCAGGCGCTGCGCCCCGGCCACGCGGACTGGACGGCGCTGCTCAAGTACCGCGGCCACGCGGACATGCGCGGCGGGGGACATTTTTCGGGGCGGCTGACCGCGCCGCTGGTGTTCGCCGGTGCGCTGGCGCGGCAGACGCTGGCCCGCCGCGGCGTCCGTGTCCACGCGAAGATCGCCGCGATCGGCGGCGTGGCGGACGCGGAGATTCCCTGCACGCCGGACGCTTACGGCGCGGCGGCGGCGCTGGCCTTTCCCGTCTCCGACGCGGCGGCGGCGGCGGCCATGCAGCAGCGCATCCGCGACGCCCGGGCGGACGGCGACTCCGTGGGCGGCGTCGTCGAGGCGGCGGCCTTTGGCCTGCCGGGGGGCTTGGGCGAGCCGTTTTTCGCCTCGGTGGAGAGCACGCTCGCCGCGCTGCTGTTCTCTGTCCCCGCGGTGAAGGGGGTGGAATTCGGCGGCGGATTCCGCCTCGCGGACATGCGGGGCAGCGAGGCCAACGACGCCCTGTGTGTGCGAGACGGGCGCATCGCGGCCGTCTCCAACCACAACGGCGGCCTGCTCGGCGGGATCACGAACGGGATGCCGGTGGTGGTGCGGGCCGCCGTCAAGCCGACGCCCTCCATCGCGCGGGCACAGCAGACGGTGGACGCCGCCGGGGTCCAAACCGCGCTGTCGGTGCGGGGCCGGCACGATCCCTGCATCGTGCCGCGTGCCGTGCCGGTGGTCGAGGCCTGTCTGGCGCTCTGCGCGCTGGACGCCTGGCTGACCGCCGGCCGCGGCGCCGAACGGGGGGAAGGGTAGATGCACATTGTGCTGATCGGCCTCTCGGGCAGCGGCAAATCCAGCCTGGGCCGGCAGGCGGCCGAGGCGTTGGGCCTGCCGTTTGTGGACCTGGACGAACAGATCGAGCGGGAGGCGGGCCTGTGCGTGCGGGACATTTTCGCACAGCACGGCGAGGCGGATTTTCGCGAGCGGGAGGCGCGGGCGGTGCGCGCGGCGGCCGCGGCGCCGGACCCCAGCGTGATCGCCACGGGCGGCGGGGCCGTGCTTCGGCCGGACAATGTGCGCCTGCTCCGCGAGACCGGATTTCTCATCTTCCTCGACCGCCCGGTGGCGCACATCGCCCGCCATATGGCCTACGACGGCAGCCGGCCCCTGGTGTCCGGCGCGCAGGATCTGGAGGCCCTGGCCGCGCGGCGGCGGCCGCTGTACGAGGCGGCCGCGCACGCGACGCTGCGAAACGACGCCGGCTGCGGCGAGGCGCTGGCCGCGCTGCTGGCGCTCGTTAGCACCTGGTCGCCGCGAAGCGGCAACCAGAAACAAGAATTTGGGACGTGGGTTGCAGATGCAACCCACATTAGACCGCAAAACCCGCCGGAGGGCTACGCCGTCGTCGGGGACCCCATCGCGCACACCCTGTCCCCCCCGCTGCACCGCGCGGTGTTCGACGCCCTCGGCGTCGCGGACGCCTACACGGCGCTCCATGTGCCGCGCGGGACCCTGGCGGCGTTTGTGTCCAAACTGCGCGCCGGCGGGCTGAAGGGCTGCAATGTGACGATCCCGCACAAGCGCGACATCCTGCCCCTCCTGGATGAGGTGGAGGAGGAGGCGCGCCTATGCGGGGCCGTGAACACCGTCGTCGTGCGCGCGGGGCGCCTGTGCGGGTACAACACCGACATGGAGGGGCTGCTGACCGCCCTGCGGGCCGCGGGCCGTGGATACCGGGACCAAACGCTGTTGCTGCTGGGCGCGGGCGGGGCGGCGGGCGGCGTCGCGCTGAAGGCCGCGCGCGAGGGTGCCCGCGCGATTGTCGTGCTGGCGCGCCGCGCGCCGCAGGCCGGGGCGCTGGCGGCCGCGGTGCGGGCGGCGGTCCCCGCCGCGCCGGTGCGCGCCGGCGTGCTGTCGCCGGCGGCGGCCGAGGCCGAGGCGCGGGCGGCGGATCTGCTGGTCAACGCGACGCCGCTGGGCATGCAGTCCGCGGCGGCGGACTTTGACGATTTGTCGTTTGTAGAGGCCCTGCCGCCGCACGCGCTGGTGTGCGATCTCGTCTACAACCCGCCCCGCACGCGTCTGCTGCGGGCGGCCGAGGCGCGGGGCCTCGCCGTACAAAACGGGCTGGACATGCTGATCTACCAGGCGCTGCTGGCCGACGAGCGATTTCTCGGCCGAACGCTCGACAAAACGGCGCTGTATCCGGTCGCGAAGCGGGCCATAGAAAAAGAGGGGGATGAAGCAGATGATCATTATTTTGAAACAAGGGGCCAACGAGGGGCAGGTCGAGGCGATCCGGCAGGAGATGGCGGCGCGGGGCCTGATGATCCAGGACATCCAGGGTGAGAGCACCCGCATGGTCGGTCTCGCGGGCGACACGTCCATGCTGTCCGAGGAGGCGATCCTGCGCCATGAGTGCGTGGAGCGCGTCATGCGGGTGTCGGAGCCCTACAAGCTGGCGGGCCGCCGGTTCCACCCGCAGGACACCGTGGTGGAGGCGACCGAAGCCGCCCGGATCGGCGGGGGCCATTTTGCGGTGATGGCGGGACCCTGTTCGGTGGAGAGCGAGGAGCAGATCCTCTCCATTGCCCGGGACGTGAAGCACTCCGGCGCGCATTTCCTGCGCGGCGGCGCGTTCAAGCCCCGCAGTTCGCCCTACGCCTTTCAGGGGCTGGGCCTCGACGGGCTGGAGATGATGAAGATCGCCCGGGAGAAGACGGGGCTGCCCATCGTCACCGAGATCATGTCTCAGGAATACTGCGAGATCTTCGCGCGGGATGTGGACGTCATTCAGGTCGGCGCGCGCAACATGCAGAATTTCCCCCTGCTGCGCGAAGTGGGGGCGCTGGGCAAGCCGGTGCTGCTGAAGCGCGGGCTCTCGTGCAGCATCGACGAGCTCCTGCAGGCGGCCGACTATGTCCTGGTGGGCGGGAAGAGCCCGGTGATCCTGTGCGAGCGCGGCATCCGCACCTTCGAGACCGCCACGCGCAACACGCTGGATCTGTCGGCAGTGCCGGTGCTGAAAAAGAAATCGCATCTGCCGGTGGTCATCGACCCGTCCCACGGGACCGGGCACTGGGATCTCGTATATCCGATGGCCCTGGCGGCGGTGGCCGCGGGTGCGGACGGGCTCATCATCGAGGTGCACAACCAGCCGGAGCGGGCGCTGTGCGACGGGCAGCAGTCGATCACGCCGTTTTTGTTCGACAGACTGATGCGGAAGATCGGGCAGCTGCGCACCGTTCTGGCAGAAAATCTCTGAACCATCAAAACGAGAGAGGAAGCGTGAACAATGGAGGCAAAAGAGCGGATGGAAGCCTGGCGGAAGCGCATTGACGAGATCGACGACCAGATGGTCGATCTGTTTGCGGCGCGCATGGAGGCTTCCCGGCAGGTGGCCGAAGAGAAGGCGCGGCAGAATCTGTCGATTTTGGACACCGTGCGCGAGCAGGAGGTGGTGGACCGCGCCGTGGCGCGGGCACAGAACGATTTGAGCGGGGAGGTGTCGCTGCTGATGCGCGCCGTCATGGCGCTCTCGCGGGAGCGTCAGCGCGGATTTTTGTTCCATGGCGGGCCGCCGCTGCTGCCGCCCGCGCGCGCGCCGGAGCGGGGGCGGATCCCGTGCGTGTTTCAGGGCGTGCCGGGCGCGTGGAGCGAGCAGGCGCTGGCGCAGCTCTTCCCGGAGGCCGAGCGGCGGGCCGTCGAATTTTTTGAGGACGTGTTCATCGAGGTAAAGGGGCGGCGCGCGCGCTACGGCGTGGTGGCCATCGAGAATTCGCAGACGGGCGCCATCGGCGAGACCTACGATCTGCTGCGCCGGTACGGCTGTTACATCGTCGGGCGCACCTGGGTCGAGATCCGCCATTGTCTGCTGGCGCCGGAGGACACGGCGCTCTCCGATGTGCGCGAGGTATTCTCTCACCCGGAGGGGTTCAAGCAGTGCCACCGTTTCCTGCACGGGCGGGCCTGGGACTTCACTTCCTGCCGGAACACGGCGGTCGCCGCGGTGCAGGCCGCCGCCGCGCAAAACGGCCGGACGGCGGCCATTGGCAGCCGCCGGGCGGCGGAGCTGAACGGTCTGCGGGTGCTTGTCCCGGACATCATGGACTCCGCCGCCAACCGCACCTCCTTTGTGGTGATCGCGGCCGAGCCGGAGTACGACGCGCAGAGCGATCTCATCTCCATCACCTTCTCCACGGCGCACCGCTCCGGCGCGCTGTGCGAGACGCTGCTGCCGTTCATGGCGCAGGGCATCAACCTCATGCGCATCGAGTCGCGCCCCGCCACCACGCCGGACAAGTACCGTTTCTTCGCGGAACTGAGCGGCCACATCTTGGATGGGGACATCTCGGCCGCCCTGCGGCAGGCGTCCGCCACCTGCGAGTACTTCGAGGTCATCGGCTGTTATCGCAGCACGTGAAACTGGTTCTACGAGTAGTGTGGAGAGTCATAAATGGAAAAATTTTACAAATTCACCTGTGGACGACGGGTGGGGGGAGGAGATTGCATGGGAGAGTTGGCATCGGCGGCGGGCGGCGTGCG